>NZ_JBSFTC010000126.1:0-30339 GCF_053590415.1 Nonomuraea sp. NPDC003201 | reverse complement strand
GTGGCGGTGGCCCGCGGCCTCGGCGTGCGGCTGGCGCACGGCCCGCTGCTGGCCCCCGGCCCCGACGGCAAGGTACGGGTGCCGCTCCCGGTCACCGACGAACCGATCTCCGTCATGCTCGGCCCGCGCGTCCAGGAGCTGCTGATCCCGGCGGTGACGCTGCCCGCGGAGGCCAAGGCGGAGGACGCGGTCAAGGCGTTCGGGCACGAGCCGACGATCACCAGCGTGATCCTGGTGGACGAGTTCCAGCGGCCCAAGGGCAGCCTCGACCGCAGCCGGTTCCTGCTGTCGTTCGCGGCCCGGTACGGGCACGCGCTGCACGGTTCGAAGCCGGCGCAGCGGCTGGCCGACCCGCCCCGCACGGTGCCGCGGACGACCCCGGCGATCGCGGCCATGCAGGCGGCGGGCCGGGACTCGGCCCGCGTCTATGACGACCTGGTGGTCACCGACGAGATGAACCGCTGCCTCGGCATCGTCCGCGTCTCCGACCTCATCAGGCAGGTCGCCGCGATCAGGAGTTGACGAACGACTCGCGTGGGGGTCCTGGGCGCGGGCGCGCGACCGGGATAGGAAGTAGCCATGCGGATGGACAGGAGAACCCTGCTCGGGGCGGGGATGCTGACGGGGCTGGCGAGCGCGTGCACGACCAGTACGCCCGCGGTGAAGCCGAAGTTCGACCCCGGCGACTGGGCGTCCGTGCGGGCCCAGTTCGCGCTGGACCCGGCCTACGGGCAGTTCGCGGCGTTCGTGCTGGCGCCGGCCCCGGCCCCGGTCCGCGAGACGATCGCCAGGCACCGCGACGCGCTGGACGCCGACCCCGAGTACACGCCGCCCGGCGCGCAGTCGCCCGACCAGACGGTACGCGAGGCCGCGGCCCGCTATCTGGGCGCCAGGGCGGAGGAGGTCGCGCTGACCGACAGCACCACCATGGGCCTGGCCCTGCTCTACTCCGGCCTCAGGCTGCGCCCCGGCCAGGACGTGCTGACCACCGAGCACGACTTCCTCGCCACCCACGAGGGGCTGCGGCTGCTGGCCGAGCGCACGGGCGCGAAGGTGCGCAAGGTCAGGCTGTACGACGACCCCGCGCGCGCCGACGCCGGCCGGATGGTGGCGGCGATCAAGGCCGGGCTCGGCCCGCGTACCAGGGTGGTCGCGGTCACCTGGGTGCATTCCAGCACCGGCGTGCGCGTGCCCGTCCGCGCCATCGCCGACATGCTCGCCGAGGCGAACAAGGGCCGCGCCGAGCACGACCGGGCGCTGCTGTGCGTGGACGGCGTGCACGGGTTCGGCGCGATGGCCGACGGCCCCGGAGACCTGGGGTGCGACTTCCTGGCCAGTGGCACGCACAAGTGGCTGTTCGGGCCGCGCGGCACCGGCATCGTGTGGGGCAGGGCCTGGGACGCGGTCTCCCCGATCATCGCCAGCTTCAGCGGAGCGTCGTTCCAGGCGTGGCAGGGCGGCGCCTCCCCGGGGGCGAGCACGGCGGAGCTGGTCACGCCGGGCGGTTTCAAGGCGTTCGAGCACCGGTGGGCGATGCCGCAGGCGTTCGGGTTCATGACGGCGATCGGCAAGGACCGGGTGCGGCGGCGCACGCAGGAGCTGGCCACCAGGCTCAAGGACGGCCTGGCCGCGATCCGGCACGTCAATCTGGCCACGCCGCGGGCGCCCGAGCTGTCGGCGGGTCTCGTGTGCTGCTCGATCGAGGGGATGGCGCCGATGGAGGCCGTCGACCGGCTGCACGCGAGCAAGGTGATCGCGAGCGTGACGCCGTACGACCCGCCGCTGCTGCGCTTCGGCACCAGCATCGTGACCACCCCCGAGCAGGTGGACCAGGCGGTCAAGGCGGTCGCCGGGCTCCGCTGAGCCCGGGTGTCAGAGCCAGCCCTGGGCCTTGGCGCGCTGCACCGCCTCGATGCGGTTGCGGGCGTGCGTCTTCTGGATGGCCGAGGACAGGTAGTTGCGCACGGTCCCCTCCGACAGGTGCAGCTTGCCGGCGATGTCGCCGATCGTGGAGCCGTCCACCGCCGCCTCCAGCACGTCGCGCTCCCGCGCCGACAGCGGGTTCGGCCCGGCGCTGAGGGCCGCCGCGGCGAGCCCGGGGTCGATCACCCGCTCCCCCGCGTGCACCCGCCGGATGGCCGCGGCCAGCTCCCTGGCCGGGCTGTCCTTCACCAGGAACGCCGAGGCCCCGGCCTCCATGGCGGTACGCAGGTAGCCGGGCCGCCCGAACGTGGTCAGGATCATCACCCGGCACCCCGGCACCTGCCGCGTGATGCTCGCGCAGGCCGCGAGCCCATCCATGCCGGGCATCTCGATGTCGAGCAGCGCGATGTCGGGCCGGACCTTGGCGGCGACCGCGACCGCCTCCTCCCCGTCGGCGGCCTCGCCGGCCACCTCGATGTCGGGCTCCAGGCCCAGCAGGGATGCCAGCGCGCCGCGTACCATGCCCTGGTCCTCCGCCAGCATCACGCGGATCACGCGCACGCCTCCTTCCCGACCGGCACCAGCACCCGCAGGTGATGGCCGCCGCCCCGCGCCGGGCCCGCCTCCACCGTGCCGCCCGCGCCCGCCACCCGCTCGTTGAGCCCGCTCAGCCCGCTGCCCATCGCGTACGGCCCGTCGCCGCCCGTTCCGTTGTCCATGATCTCCAGGGTGGCGTGTCCGGCCTCCAACGTCACCCTGATCTCGCACCGGGTGGCCCGCGCGTGGCGCACGACGTTGGTGACGCCCTCGCGTACGGACCAGCCGAACAGCCCGTCGAGCAGCTCGGGCAGCGGTGTCCCCGAGACCCGCACCTCGGCCGCCACGCCCGCCGCGCGTAACACGGTCCTGGCGTTGTCGAGCTCCTCGGGCAGGCTGCGCTGCCGGTAGCCGGTGACGGCCTCCCGCACCTCCGTCAGAGCCTTCCTGGCGACGGTCTCGATGTCGGTGATCTCCTTGTGCGCCTGCGGCGAGTCCTCGGACAGCCGTCCGGCCAGCTCGCTCTTGAGCACGATCAGCGACAGGCTGTGCCCGAGCAGGTCGTGCAGGTCGCGGGCGATGCGCAGCCGCTCCTCCGTGGCCGCCAGCCGGGCCACCTCGTCCTGGGCCAGGCGCAGCTTGACGGTCAGCGCCCTGGTGTTGCGCACGCTGATGAACAGCACGCCGAGCGTCAGCACCTGCAGGCCCAGGACGATGATCGTGTCGGCGTCGTCGTGGTTGATCAGGCCGGCGCCGACGACGACGGCCAGCTGGGCGATCACGGCCGCGACGGCCCACAGGGGCGGCAGCGTGAACCCGTACAGCACGACGGTGTAGACCGGCAGGCTCAGCCAGGGGCCGCCGAAGGAGGTGGCGCCCACCACGCCGAGCACGCTGGTCACCAGGAGCAGCGGATAGGTCAGGCGGCTGTGGTCGAATATGCCCTTGTTGATCAGCACCGTCGCGAGGAAGGACGCGACGAACGTGACGAGCAGCACCCCCGCCCACACGGCCCGGGCCCCCGTCAGGGTGCCCCCCACGATGTCGCTGACGGGGAAGACCAGGTAGACCAGGCCCACGGAGATGCCGATCAGCCGCCGCCTGCGCGACGGCTTGCCATCCGCGTCCCCGAAGGTGATCCTCTCGGCGAAGCTCATGGAGACTCCTTGGACGAGGAAACGCGGCGCGACGCCCCGTGTTCCGCTGCAGTGTGTGAGGCGGCGATGACCAAGCCGCCTCCCGCCCGATTCGCAAGATCCTCGCCGCCGGGCCGGCGAAGCGGTGAAACGCCTGTGGAGCTGGTGCAAGACCTCGGGCGGTCGGCGGTGAAGCAGGAAGATCCGACCCGCGAGGGCCGGAATCCCCCGGCTTCGGCTGTGGGGAGGATCTCAAACCCGTACGGTAGCCCGATGATAAAGGTAGGCGGCCGCGCTCCCCAGCGCGACCGCCCATCCGGCGACGACCAGCACGTCCGTCATGGGCAGTCCCTGGCCGGCGACGATGCTCTGGCCCAGCCTGGCGTAGTGGAACGACGGGGTGACGTCCGCGACCGTGCGCAGGGTGTCGCCGAGCACCTCGGGCGGGAACCACAGGCCGCCGGCGATCGCCAGCGCGAACATGCAGATCATCGCGGCCGGCTGGGCGGCGTCGGCCGAGAGCACGGACCCGATGGCCAGGCCCAGCGCGACGAACGGCAGCACGCCGAGCCAGAGCGCGAGCAGCAGCTCCGCCCAGGTGCCGAGCGGCAGCGACACGTGCTGCTGCACCACGGCGGCCAGGCTCACCAGCACCAGCGAGGGCAGCACGAGCACCATGGTGGCGCCGAGCTTGGTCACGATGATCGCCCAGCTCGGCAGCGGGGTGATCTGGAGCTGGCGCAGCCAGCCGGACTGCCGCTCGGTGGCCCACGGCACGGCCGAGCTCATCATGGACGAGGCCAGCGCCCCGTAGGCGGCCATCGACACCATCAGGATGACGCTGTACCTCACGCCGCCCGCGTCGGTCTGGTTGCCGTAGATGTTGGCGTTGATGAGGTAGAGCAGGACGGGGAAGGCGACCACGAAGATCAGGTAGCGCCGGTTGCGCAGCATCCGCAGGGCCTCGGTCTTGGCGTAGTAGAGCATCAGGACTCCCTGGTGAGGGCGAGGAAGGCGGATTCGAGGTCGGCGCTGGAGAGCTTCAGCTCGCTCACGTCGAGGGTGGTGCCCCGGTAGAGCGCGGCGAGGGTGGCGTCGGTGTCGGAGGTGTGCAGGGTGACGACGCCGCCGGCGACCTCCACGGCGGTCACCCCGGGCAGCCGGTCGAGCCCGGCCGCGGGCTGCTCGCCGAGGGCGAAGCTGACGGTGTGGCCGCCGGCCCCGGCCTTGATCTCGGCGGCGGTGCCGTCGGCGGCCAGCCGGCCCTTGGCGATGACGATCACCCGGTCGGAGTGCTCGTCGGCCTCCTCCAGGTAGTGGGTGGCGAACAGCACGGTCCTGCCGTTGGAGGCGTAGTCGTGCATGCTGGCCCAGAAGCGCAGTCGCGATTCCACGTCCATGGCCGCGGTCGGCTCGTCGAGCAGCAGGATCTTGGGCGCCCCCGCGATGGCCAGGGCGAACCTGACGCGCTGCGACTGGCCGCCGGACAGCTTGTTCGCCCGCCGGCCCGCGAGCTCGGTCAGGTCGGCCAGCTTGAGGATCTCGTCCAGGGCGAGGGGGCGCGGGTAGAGGCGGCGTACCAGGTCGATGAGCTCTTTGACGGACAGCTCGGGGATGAGCGCGCCGTTCTGGAGCATGGCGCCCATCTGGCCGGCCCGGACGGCCTCGTCGGGGGTGCGGCCGTGCACGGCGACCGTGCCCGCGGTGGGCTTGAGCAGGCCGAGCAGGAGGTTGATGGAGGTGGACTTGCCGGCGCCGTTGGGGCCGAGCAGGGCCACGGTGTTGCCTGGCTCGATCGCGAGGGAGAGGTCGTCGACGGCGAGCACGTCCCCGTAGTGCTTGCTGACATGGTCGAACACGATGGCGTTCATGAAAAGAACGCTATGGCCGCGGCTTCCGGCCGGTTAGTGCGTTACCTCCGGCGTTGGCCGTGACATTTGTCAGGCCAACGCCGGGGCCGGACGTCACACGCGGCAGGCGTAGATGTCGGTGATCAGGATCGCCCGCGCGCCGATGTCCCAGAGCTGGTCCATCACCAGCTGGTGGCCCTGGCGGCGGACCATGACGCGCACGGCCACCCAGCCCTCGCGGTGCAGCGGGGAGACGGTGGGGCCCTCCATGCCGGGGGTGAGCGCGATGGCCTCCTCGATGCGCTCGGCCCGGATGTCGTAGTCCATCATCACGAAGTCGCGGGCGTGCACGACGCCCTGGACACGGCGGACGAGCTGCTGGACGGCGGGCGTGTCGGGCGAGCTCTGCTGCTTGATCAGCACCGCCTCCGAGCGCATGATCGGCTCGCCGAACACCTCCAGGCCGACGTTGCGCAGCGTGGTGCCGGTCTCGACGACGTCGGCCACCGCGTCGGCCACGCCGAGCCGGATGGCGGTCTCGACGGCGCCGTCGAGCTTGATCACGCGGGCGTCGACGCCCTCGTCGGAGAGGTATTTGTCGAGCAGGCCCGCGTAGGAGGTGGCGATGCGGCGGCCGTTGAGGTCGGCGGCGGAGGTCATCGTGCCGGCCGCGGCGGCCAGGCGGAAGGTGGAGCCGCCGAAGCCGAGCGGCATGATCTCCTCGACCGGCGCGCCGGAGTCGACCAGCATGTCACGGCCGGTGATGCCGACGTCGAGCGTGCCTTCGCCGACGTAGACGGCGATGTCGCGGGGTCGCAGGAAGAACAGCTCGCAGCCGTTGGCCTCGTCGACGACGACGAGCTCCTTGCTGTCGCGGCGGGGCCGGTAACCGGCCTCCTTGAGCATGTTCTGGGCCGCCTCGCTGAGCGAGCCCTTGTTGGGTACTGCCAGACGCAGCATGTTCGGGTCCTCGATCTGTCTCGCTGTTGCTTCTCCAGGGGCTGGGTGGCGGGCGCCGGGCGCCCTAGAGATGCTTGTAGACCTGGTCGAGGCCGATGCCCTTGGCGATCATGAGCACCTGCACGTGGTAGAGGAGCTGGGAGATCTCCTCGGCGGCCCTGTCGTCTGACTCGTGCTCGGCGGCCATCCAGCTCTCGGCGGCCTCCTCGACGACCTTCTTGCCGATGGCATGGACGCCGGCGTCGAGGGCGGCCACGGTGCCCGAGCCCTCGGGCCGGGTCCTGGCCTTCTCGGACAGCTCGGCGAACAGCTCTTCGAAGGTCTTCATGGTCTCTCTCGTCGGTCGGCTGACGTGCTTGTCAAGCCTAGTCTGCGCGAGAGGGTGACGCCGCCCCGCGTCCGCCACGCGAGACGGCCTCACCGAAGGGCCGACGGGGCGTTCTCAGCCGAGCGCCTTCCTGGCTCTCGCGATCCGCTCCATGGCGTGCGCGGACTCGCCGCCCTCGTGCCCGTTGTACGGGTAGACCTTGATGTCCTTCTCCCCGGCGTAGTGGTTGTAGGCGGCGAACACCGTGGACGGCGGCGTGATCCCGTCCTGCAGCCCCACCGAGAAGAGGGCGGGCGTGGCGGCGCGGGCGGCGAAGTTGACGCCGTCGAAGTAGGCCAGGGTCTCGAAGACGGGCTCGACCTTCTCCTTGAACGCGCGGCAGTAGGCGGCGATCTCGGCGTACGGATGTTCGCCGGTGATCTCCGTGGCGTGCCGGATGTGGCACATGAACGGCACGTCCAGGAAGGCGCAGGCGAGGCCGGGCACCAGCGCGGAAGCGGCCAGCGCGATCGCCCCGCCCTGGCTGGCGCCGCCGACCGCGACCGTGCCCACCCGGGGGTGGGCCCTGGCGGCCTCGACGGCGCGCACCGCGTCGGTGTAGAGCCGCCGGTAGTAGTAGGCGTCCGGGTCGTGGATGCCGCTGGTCATGACGCCGGGCGTGGTGGGGCCGGAGCCGGGATGGGGGTCGGCGGTGTCGCCGCGCCGCCACCCGCCGGCCCCCTGGCCCCGGCTGTCCATGGCGAAGACGGCGTAGCCGAGGCTGGGCCAGAGCAGCCAGTCGATCGGCAGCCCGCGTCCGCCGCCGTAGCCCTGGTACTCGACCACGCACGGCACCGGCCCGGCGGCCTGGCGCGGGACGAGCAGCCAGCCCTTGATCGGATGGCCGCCGAAGCCGGCGAAGGTGACGTCGAACACCTCGGCGGTGGTCAGCGGGGAGGCCACGGGGGTGAACTCGGGGGCGAGGTCGTGGGTGCGGGCCTCGGCGAGCGTGCGCTCCCAGAAGGCGTCGAAGTCGGCGGGCTCGGCGCGTTCGGGGAGATACTCGCGTAGCCGGGCGAGTGGCATGTCTACGAACATCGGCACTCCTGGAGGACACATCGGGGTGCCCTCACCGTAACGGTGATCGCGCCGGCGCGATCATCCGGTCGCGGGGGCGAGCGTCCGGCGCCAGGAGAGCCGCAGTTATCGCTGATACGGTTCAGTGAAAGTTTCAGAGAGGAGCACGGGGTGAAGAGGCCAACGATCGCCGACATCGCCAGACGGGCCGGCGTGTCCAAGGGGGCTGTCTCCTACGCGCTGAACGGCCAGCCCGGTGTCTCCGCCGAGACCAGGGCGCGCATCCAGGCGATCGCCCAGGAGATCGGCTGGCGGCCCAACGTGGCCGCGCGCTCGCTCAGCGGCGCCAGGGCCGACGCCATCGGCCTGGTCCTGTGCCGCCCTGCGCGCTTCCTCGGTGTGGAGCCGTTCTTCATGGAGCTGATCAGCGGCATCGAGGGCGAGCTGGCGGCCAGCTCGTGCGCGCTGATGCTGCAGGTGGTGGCCGACCACGAGGCCGAGATCGCGGTCTACCGGCGCTGGTGGGGCGAGGGCCGGGTGGACGGCGCGATCCTGGTCGACCTGCACGCGGACGACCCCCGGATACCGGTGGTCGAGCGGCTGGGCATGCCCGCGGTGGTGACCGGCCACCCGTCGGGCACCGGCTCGCTGCCCTCGGTGTGGTCGGACGAGGTGGCCGTGCTGCGCGAGGTGGTCGAGTATCTGGCGGCGCTCGGCCACCGGCACATCGCCAGGGTGGCCGGGCTGCCGGCGCTGCTGCACACGAGGATCAGGGACGAGGCGTTCGCGGAGCTCTGCGCCGAGTCGGGCGTCGGCGAGCACCCGGTCGTCCACACCGACTACACGGGCGAGCAGGGCGCCCGCGCGACCAGGCGGCTGCTCAGCTCCCGGGCCAGGCCCACCGCGATCGTCTACGACAACGACATCATGGCGGTGGCGGGGCTGTCGGTCGCCCAGGAGATGCGCCTGGACGTCCCCGCCGAGCTGTCGATCGTGGGCTGGGACGACTCGCCGCTCTCCCAGGTGGTGCGGCCGTCGCTGACCGCGGTGACCCGGGACATCCCCGCCTGCGGCGCGCACGCCGCCCAGACCCTGCTCCGGCTGATCGGCAGCGGGGAGACGGGGAGCCTGGAGGGGCCGCCGGCGCGCCTGCTGCCCCGGGGCAGCACCGCCCCCGCGGGCCGTGACCGAACCGTTTCACGGGCGATGTAGCCACAGGTCAGCGGCTCCATAAGGGGAAACATTTCAGCAATCTCCAAGGCTGGCTATTGTAACTTACCCGTTTAAGTGGTGAGATCCCTACACCATTGAATTTGGGCGCCAGTCGTGGGGATGCCCTCGCACATCCGCACGCCCTTCGCAGGGAGTCCCGGCGCCCATCCGACCGATAGATCGGACAGCCCCATGCGACGAACGATGGCAGCGTGCAGCGCGGTCCTGCTGACGGTCCTGAGCGCGGCCTGCGCCACGAGTGGCCAGACGCAGACCAAGCAGGCAGACCAGAACGCCCCCGCGACCCTGTCCTTCTGGTCCACGGGCGGAGACGACGAGACCGCGACCTTCCAGAAGGCGGCCGACCTCTACCACCAGAAGCACCCGAACGTGACGGTCAAGGTGCAGACCCTGTCGTGGAGCGACGCGTACGCCAAGTTGCTGGCCGCGGCCACCAGTCGCAACGGGCCCGACATCATCTCCGGCGGCATGACCTGGACCATCCAGTTCGGCACCAGGGGCGCCATGGTGGACCTGCGCAAGTACGGCGCCGACTCGCTCAAGGCGCAGGCGCTGCCCGCCCAGTGGGAGTCGGCCATCTCCCCTGACGGCTCGGTGTACGGCGTGCCGCTGGACATGTCGACCCTGGCCCTCTACTACCGCACCGATCTGCTGGAGAAGGCCAAGGTCGAGCCGCCCAAGACCTGGGAGGAGCTGACCGCGGCCATCGACAAGCTCAAGGCCGCCGGCGTGAAGAAGCCCTACAGCCAGGACTGGGGCAACCTGGACTGGATCGGCTACTTCAACTACCTCTACCAGGCGGGCGGCTCGTTCTACACCGCCGACTGCAAGCCCTCGCTCAACACCCCGGAGGCCGAGAAGGCGCTGACGTACTGGGCCGACCTGTACAAGAAGCACGGCGCGCCGACCGCCACCGTGGAGGGCTCCGACGCGCTGGACACCGGCACCGCGATGGTGGTGGCGGGCAACTGGATCGCCAAGGGCATCGACATCAACAAGCCGAAGCTGAAGGGCAAGTGGGCGATGTCCACGATCCCCGCGGGGCCCGCCGGGCCGACCGCGTTCATCGGCGGCCGGGCGATCGGCGTGACCTCCTTCAGCAAGTACGTCGAGACGGGCGCGGACTTCGTCACGTTCATGTACAGCGATGAGGCCATCGCCGCGATCTCGGACGAGGCCAGGAAGCGGAACATCTCCTACATCTCACCGCGGGCCGACAAGATCGTGAACGGCTCGGTGTTCGCGCCCGAGCAGGCTCAGGTGTTCGAGGCGTCGATCAAGACGGGCAAGGCCGCGCCGGGCTGCCCGGGCTGGGACGAGAGCGCGCCGGACGTGACCAAGCAGCTCCAGTCGGTCATCCTGGGCAAGTCGGATGCCAAGACCGCGCTGGCGGAGGCCGCCAAGGTCATGGAGCGCAACGCCGGTTAGCCGCTCGCCGGGACCGGCGCGGGCCCGGTCCCGGCCCCGATGATCCAGGAGTCTGACATGGCCTCCCCCATCCCCCTGCGCAGCAGGCTGCGCCGCTACGGCACCTCGTACGCGATGCTGCTGCCCTTCCTCGCACTGTTCGCGGGCTTTCTGATCTGGCCGCTGGCCAACTCTCTCTATCTGAGCTTCACGAAGTTCGACGGGATCAACCCCGCCGCGTTCACCGGCCTGGAGAACTTCCAGCAGCTGGCCTCGGACGCCAGGTTCCGCCACGCGCTGGGCAACACGGCCCTGTACGTGGTCGCGTCGGTCGTGCTCGGCACGCTGCTGTCGCTGGGCCTCGCGCTGGCCTTCAGCGGCACGAGCTGGCTGCACCGGATCATGCGCACGGTGTTCTTCCTGCCGTCGGTGACCTCCTCCATCGCGCTCATGCTGATGTGGAAGTGGGTCCTCTACCCCAGCGACGTGGGCCTGGCCAACACCATCGTGGGCTGGTTCGGCGGCAAGGCCGTGGCCTGGCTGGCCACGCCGGGGCTGACGATCCCCATCCTGGTGGTGATGTCGGTGTGGGGCGGCATGGGCTACGGCATGGTGCTGTACGTGGCCGGCCTCGGCTCGATCCCCGAGGAGTACTACGAGGCGGCCAAGATCGACGGCGCCTCGACCTGGCACCGCTTCCGCCACATCACGCTGCCGCTGCTGCGTCCCGTCACCACGTACGTGGTGGTGACCGGCCTGATCGGCGCCTTCCAGGTGTTCGAGGCCGTCTACATCGTCTTCTCGTCGGGCGCCAACACCATCGGCGGCGTGCTCGACTCGGGCCTGATGATCGTCCCCTACCTCTACGACCAGGGATTCACCCACTTCAGGCTGGGCTACGCCTCGGCGATCGCCTGGGTGCTCTTCCTGATCATCTTCGTGCTGAGCCTCGTCAACCTGCGCGTGGGCCGCGCCATGAAGGAGCTGTGATGGCCGTCGCCCCGATGGACACGATCGCCCCCGCGCCGCAGCCGTCCCGGCACGCGGCCCCGGCGGGCGGCAGCCGGCGCGCGAAGATCAACGGGCATCTGCTGCGCCTGCCGTTCTACCTGCTGGCGCTGACGATGATCGCGCCGTTCTACTGGCTGCTCATCACGGTGTTCAAGCCGCCGAGAGAGCTGGCCAGGACGCCGCCGTCGTTCGTGCCGCAGTCCCCCACGGTCGCCAACTTCTACGACACGGAGTGGAGCCCCAAGGGGATCAACCCCGGCCACCTGGCGGGCATCTTCCAGCGCTACCAGGTGGACATGGGGTTCTGGCGGTTCATGCTCAACAGCCTCGTCATCACCACCGCCATCACCGTCGGGTCGCTGCTGATCTGCTCGCTGGCCGCGTACGTGATCTCCAAGCACGACATCAAGGGCCGGCGGACGATCTTCCTGCTGATCATCGCCTCGATGATGGTGCCCTGGCAGACGACGCTGATCCCCAACTACGTGATCATGCGGAACCTGGGCTGGCTGGACAACTACGCCGCCTACATCGTGCCGGCGCTGGCCAAGGCGTTCGTGCTGTTCTTCCTGGTGCAGTTCCTGCAGTCGCTGCCGAACGAGCTGATCCAGGCGGCCAGGGTGGACGGCGCCGGGGAGTGGCGGATCTGGTGGAAGATCGTGCTGCCGCTGCTGCGGCCGGCGCTCGCCGCGATGTCGATCTTCATCGTGCTCGCGGAGTGGAACAACTTCCTCTGGCCGCTCATCATCGTCCAGAGCGACGAGATGGCGAACATACCCGTCGCACTGGCCAGGCTCAACTCCTACTACGTGGGACCCGATCACCAAGGCGCGATCATGGCGGGCGGGCTGCTCGCGTCGGTCCCGACGATCGTCTTCTTCGTGATCTTCCAGAAGTACTTCACCCGCGGCATCGCCCTCAGCGGCCTCAAGGGCTGACCCGGTGCGCCTGGAGCAGCTCCAGGAGGTCCCGGTCCACCGGGAACCCGTCGAGCTGCTCGAAGCGCGCACCGGGCCGCCGGTGCCCGATCACCCCGAACGGCCCCTGGAACTCCCACAACGCGTATCCCCAGCCGAACGAGGCGAACACGCCGAGCACGTCGGACAGCCAGCGCAGCGCGACGTCGTTCGGCGTGTGGTCGTAGCAGCCGAACTCGCCCACGTGGACGGGCACACCCTGCCCCGCCACCTCGCGCCACGGGGCGTAGAAGTCGCGCAGCGCGGCCCGGTCCCAGCGTTGTCCCTGGTGGTCGCAGGGGTAGGCAGGCTCGGCCAGGCCCTGTGAGCCGGGCCACCACTCGGCCCGGTAGTGGCTGACGCTCATCGGCGCGTAGCCGCGGGTGCTGTGGACCACGCCGAGGTCGGCCAGCTCCGGCACGGCCAGGTGGCCGCCGCCCAGCCCGTCGATCACGATCGGCCGGTCCGGGTCGGCCCGCCGGATCTCCGCCACTACGCGGCGGATCACCGTCTCGTGCGCCGCTCTGGTGAACCCCCGCTCCCCCACCGACGGCGGCTCGTTGACGAGGTCGAACGAGAGCTCGTCGCCGGGCACGCCCCGGTAGCGGCGGGCGAATCCGGTCCAGATGGCGGCGAAGCCATCCTGCGCCTCGAGGTCGGCCCAGAGGTTGTGGTGCTCGCTCTCCCAGCCGGTGATCACGTAGCCGGGGGCCCGGTGGAGGTTGAGCGAGAGGTGCAGGCCGCGCTCGCGGCAGGCGTCGAGGTAGGTGTCCAGCACCTCGAGCACGCGCTCGTCGGGGTGGGCGTAGTCGAGCCCGTCGGTCCAGAAGCGGTAGTCGCACGGCATGCGGACGAAGTCGAAGCCCCACCCGGCGATCGCGTCCAGCACCCGCTCGTCCACGGGCGCGGGCTTCACGCCAGAATCCTTCCAGAACATCCACTGCAGGTTGAACCCGTACCGCCTCATGCTCCCGCCACCACATCGTTGACGCAGCGCAGCACCGGCACGCGGACCAGCGCCTGCTCGTCCAGGCCCGCCGTGCTGATGAGGAACTCGGCCCGCTCGCCCGGCAGCAGCGTGACGAGCTGGTCGTCGGCCTCGGCGGCCGGGTCCAGCCGGTCGGGGAAGACGGCCAGGTCGCGCAGGAGCGTGCGCGCGGTGACCGTCAGCCGGAGCCCGCCGGGGACGGCCTCGGCCGCGGTGTCGTAACGCGGCTCGGGCAGGCGCAGGTCCCGGTCGGGCGCGAAGAACCACAGCGCCCGCGCCACCGCCGGCTCGGCGAAGGCGGCGATCGGCCCGCGCACCTGGTCGTCCGGCCCGGCCGACCCGGTGATCGAGGCGGTGATCAGCTCGCTCGCCGGGTCGCCCGGCTCGGCGACGGGCGCGGCCAGCGGCAGGGTGACGACCGCCCGGGGCGGCACGTCCAGCGCGAGGTCCTGCGCCGCGAGCACGCTGCCGTCGAAGCCGTGCCGTACGGCCCGCGCCGACGCCCGCCACGGCCGCGCGCTGTCGTTGACGGCGACCAGCGCCATCCCGCCGTCACGCGGCTGCACCGTCAGCAGCCGATCGGCGTACGCCCTGCGCAGCGCGTGGAACAGCGGCTTCCTCCGCCCGTCCCCGTCCACGGCCGACCACGACGTGACCGGCCAGCAGTCGTTGAGCTGCCACACCACGCTGCCCGCGCAGTGCGGCCACAGGGCCCTGAAGTGCTCCACCCCGAGCTGGATGGCACGCGCCTGGTTGACCTGGGTGAGGTAGTGCCAGTCGTCGAAGGTCCCGGGGACCGGGAAGTGCGGCTTGAGCCCGGCGGCCAGCTTGAGGTTGCCGTCGACGGCCTTCTGGTGGTGCAGCAGGCCCCGGGAGTCGGGCAGCAGCGGCTCGTCGCTGATCGCCCGGCGGATCGTGGCGTACGCGGCGGGCCCCTGGAACCCGAACTCGGCGGCCATGCGGGGCCGGTAGTCGCGGTAGACGGTGTAGTCGCGTTCGTTCCACACGTCCCAGATGTGCATGGTGCCGCGGGCCGGGTCGTTGGGCGGCAGGTCCATGGAGCCCGAGTAGGGGCTGCCCGGCCAGTACGGGCGGGTCGGGTCCAGCTCGGCCACGACGCGCGGCAGCGTCTCCAGGTAGAAGCCGCCTCCCCAGCTGCGTCCCTGGAGCGGCTCCTGCCAGCCCCAGTCGGCGTAGCCCTCGATGTTCTCGTTGTTGCCGCACCACAGGACCAGGCTCGGGTGCGCGCTCAGCCTGGCGACCTGCTCGCGCGCCTCCGCCTCCACCTCCGCCCCGATCGGGTCCTCCTCGGGGTAGGCGGCGCAGGCGAACGGGAAGTCCTGCCAGACCATCAGCCCGAGCCGGTCGCACAGGTCGTAGAAGTCCTCGCTCTCGTACAGGCCGCCGCCCCACACGCGGACGAGGTTGACGTTCGTCTCGCAGGCCTGGGCGAGCCGGGCGGCGTAGCGGTCGCGGCCCACCCTGGTGGGGAAGCAGTCGTCGGGGATCCAGTTGACCCCTCTGACGAACACCTCGACCCCGTTGACGGCCAGGGTGAACGCGCCGCCCTCGGTACGCAGGCGCACCTCGCGCAGCCCGATCTCGCGGCGCCACACGTCCTCGCCGGCCGTCACCTCGAGCTCGTGGAGCGGCTGCTCGCCGTACCCGCGCGGCCACCACAGCTCCGGGTCGGGCACCTCCAGCGTGAGCACGGCCTCGTCGCCGTCCTCGGGGATCACGGCGCGGGCCGTCACCCCCTTGATCGCCGCGCTCACCTCGGCGGCGCCCGTCTTCTCCACCCGGACGTGCACGTCCACCCTGGCTGTCCCGTCCTCGACGGTCACCAGCGGCCGGACCTCGGCGATCCTGGCCCCGCTCCACTCGTGCAGCCCGATCGGCCGCCAGATGCCCGCCGTGATCAGCGTCGGGCCCCAGTCCCAGCCGAAGTTGCAGGCCATCTTCCTGATGAAGTTGTAGGGCTGGGTGTAGGCGCCCGGCCGGTGGCCGAGCTCCTCCCGCAGCCGCTCGGCGTATTCGAGCGCCGACCCGAACGTGACCGTCAGCCGGTTGCTCCCGGTCCGCAGCGCGTGGCGGACGTCGAACCGGTACGAGCGGTGCATGTTCGCGGACTCGCCCACCCGCACGCCGTTGAGCTCGACGGCCGCCACGGTGTCGAGCCCCTGGCACACGAGGTCGACGTGCTCGTGACCGGTGCCGTCCCACGAGAACTCCGTCTCGTAACGCCACTCGGTGCGCCCGATCCAGGCCAGGTGGGTCTCGTTGTCGTCGAGGTAGGGATCGGGGATCAGCCCCGCGGCGAGCAGGTCGGTGTGCACGCAACCTGGGACGGTGGCCGGGGCCCGCACGTCGCCGCTCGCGGAGCGGACGGTCCAGGCTTCATGAAGGGGGCGGAACGGGCTCATCAACCCTCCGGGCTCGAGCAGCGGGAATGGCAATCGCATCACTAAACCCGTTTAGTTTCAATGTTTCCGGCCATTAACTGAACGGGTTCACGTACGGGCGCGGTGCTGCCTCTGCTGACCATGCGCGGGTTGGCCTGGCGTCCGTCGGCCACCTCGCGGCCCCGCACCAGATCGAGCAGGGCGCGGGCGGCGTGGGCGCCGCAGGCGGCGATGTCCCTGCTGACCGCCGTCAGGTGCGGCCGGGCCAGCAGGCACAGAGCGGAGTCGTCCCAGGCCACGACGGACAGCTCGCCGGGCACCGAGATCCCGGCCTCGCGGGCGGCGGCGGTGCCCGCGACCGCCATCACGTCGTTGTCGTACACGATGGCGGTGGGCCGGTCCGGCCCGCGCAGGAGGTCGAGCGTGGCGCGCTCGCCGCTCTCGCCGCTGTAGTCGGCGTACACGGTGACGCTCTCGACGCCCAGCCGCGCGGCGGTGGCCCGCATGGCGGCGGTCCTGACGCCGGTGTGCATGAGCTCCTCGGGGCCCGCGACCCTGGCGATCCTGCGGTGCCCCAGCCCGGCCAGGTGCTCGATCACGGCGGCGAGCGCGCCGCCGTCGTCGATCCACACGGCGGGCAGCCGCCCGGTCCCGCCGGGGCCGCCGATCACGACGGCGGGCAGCCGCAGCTCCTCCAGCACGGCGACCCTGGCGTCCGCGACCCGCAGGTCCACGACGAACACCCCGGCGACCCGGTGCTGCGCCCACCATTTGCGGTAGATCGCGATCTCGGCCTCGTGGTCCTCGGTCATCTGCAGCAGCAGCCCCACGGACGCGGCCGACAGCGTGGCCTCGATGCCGGAGATCAGCTGCATGAAGAACGGCTCCAGCCCCAGCGTGCGCGCCGGGCGGTCCACAAGCAGGCCCAGCACGTCGGGCCGGCCGTCGAACAGGGCCCGCGCCAGGCTGTTGGGCTGCCAGCCCAGCTCGGCGGCGATGGCCTGGATGCGGCGGCGCGTCTCGCTGGAGACGCCGGGACGGCCGTTCAGCGCGAATGACACGGCCCCTTTCGAGACGCCGGCCCTGCGCGCGATGTCGTCGATCGTGGGTCGCTTCATCGGCCGCCCCTTGGATTTACCGGTTCATATATGTCGCCAAGCGCGACTCTACGGCAAATGACACCGCCCGCCGTACCCCTTGCGGGGGCCGGCGGGCGGGTGGGAGATGAAGCTGCGGGTCAGCGCTCGAAGCGACGGCCCGAGTTGCGGCTGTAGCCGCCGCCGTTGCCGCGCTCGTCCGAACGGCCACCGCCCGAGCGGTAGCCGTCGCGCGGGCCGCGCTCGTCCGAACGGCCACCACCGGAGCGGTAACCGTCGCGCGGGCCGCGCTCGTCGGAGCGGGGGCCACGATCGCGGTCGGCCGAGAACGGGCGGCTGCGGTCGGGGGCGTAGCGTCCGCCGCGGTCGTCCGAACGGTAGCCGCCACCACCGCGCTGGCCGCGGTCGTCCTGGCGGAACGGCCGGTCGTCCGAGCGGTAGCCGCCGCGCGGCCCGCTGTCACGGCGCCGGTCGTCCCCGAAGGTCCGCGGCTCCTGCGAGCGCCCGAAGGGCCGCTCACCCTCGGCGTGCGGCCGGGAACGACGGTCCTCGCCGGAGTTGAAGGGCCGCTCGCCGTCCTGGTGACGGCGCGGGCGACGGTCCTCACCGGAGTTGAAGGAACGCTCGCCGTCCTGGTGACGGCGCGGACGACGGTCCTCGCCCGAACCGAACGAACGCTCGCCGTCCTCGTGACGCCGGGGGCGGCGGTCGCCGTCGAAGTCGCGGCGGGGGCGGCGGCCGTTGCGGCGCTCGCCCTGACCGCCGCCGCCCTCACGGCGGGGGCGCAGGGGCTTGCGCACGTCCGGCTCCCAGACCGGGATGGCCTCGCCGCTCGGCGTGCGGGCGCCGGTCACCTCGGCCACCCGCGGGTGACCGGGCGTGGCCTTCAGGCGGAACGGGTGGATGCCGGCCCGCCGGGTGAGCGCGTCGGTGGAGCGGCGCTCGCTGGGCAGCACCAGCGTGACCACGGTGCCCTTCTCGCCGGCGCGGGCGGTGCGGCCGCCCCGGTGCAGGTAGCTCTTGTGGTCCTGGGGCGGGTCCACGTGCAGCACCAGGCTGATGTTGTCGACGTGGATGCCGCGCGCCGCGACGTCGGTGCAGACGAGCACGTTGATGGCGCCCTCGCGGAACTCGGCGAGGATGCGGGTGCGCTGGTTCTGGCGCTTGCCGCCGTGCAGGCCACCCGACTTGACGCCGACCCTGGCCAGCTGCTTGCAGAGCCGGTCGACGCCGTGCTGGGTGCGGACGAAGATGATCGTACGGCCCTCACGGTTGGCGATCTCGGCGATGACGTCGAACTTCTCGTCGCGCGTGACCTGCATCACGTGGTGCTCCATGGTGTCGACCGGCGAGGTCGCGGGGGCCACGGAGTGGGTGATCGGGTTCTTGAGGAAGCGCTGCACCAGCTTGTCGACGTCGCCGTCGAGCGTGGCGGAGAACAGCAGCCGCTGCCCGTCGGTCGGGGTCTGCGCGAGCAGGTCGGTGACGACGGGGAAGAAGCCGAGGTCGCACATGTGGTCGGCCTCGTCCAGGACGCTGACCTCGACGTCGGCGAGCGAGCACTCACCCTGCCGGATGAGGTCGCCGAGCCGGCCGGGCGTGGCGATGACGATGTCGACGCCGCGCCGCAGCGCCTCGATCTGCTTGCCCATGGACATGCCGCCCACGACGACCTTCATGCGCAGGCCCAGGCCGCGGCCGAGCGGCTCCAGCGCGTCGTGCACCTGGAGCGCGAGCTCACGGGTGGGGACGAGGATCATCGCGCGGGGGTGGCCGGGGGCCGGCCGCACGCCCGCGAGGCGGGCCATGGTGGGCAGTCCGAACGCGAGCGTCTTGCCGGAGCCGGTCTGGCCGCGGCCGAGCACGTCGTTGCCGGCGAGCACGTCCGGAATGGTCGCGCTCTGGATGGGGAAGGGGCTGTCGATGCCCTGCTTGGCCAGCCCGGTGATGAGCGGCTTGGGCAGGCCGAGCAGCTCGAACTCCGACGGCCTCGGGTCGGCGTCTCTGCCAGAGGCCGAGGCCGTCTGGCCGGAAGGGGCCGGCGAGTCGGAGCCCGCCGCACCGGCGGTCTCGTCGAACGCGGGCATGACAGCGTCAAGCATGGTCACGAAAGTCGTGCCTTTCAGTCGAAGTGGCACGTCACTTCTGCGAAAGGACGAGCCGGGACGTGCGGCGCACGCCGCACAGGGGTTCTGGTCACCCGCCGTACGGGCGGGTCAAATCATTTAAGGGGGGAACACACCGGGCACCGGCCGCAGGCGATGCAGACGCGCGATGAGACGTCAGGTGCGTTTGGTACCAACGCCGGGATGCTATCTGAAATTCCCCGGACGGGCCCGGACCTTCCGCAACCCTCTATGGCACGCTGAAACGGCTGACGAGTCAACATCAGCCGTTTCAACAAAAAAGATCAGACATTGAATCCTAGCATACGGAGCTGATCGCGCCCCTCATCGGTGATCTTGTCCGGGCCCCACGGCGGCAGCCAGACCCAGTTGATCTTGACGTCGGACACCATGCCGTCGAGCGCCGAATGGGCCTGGTCCTCGATGACGTCGGTCAGCGGGCAGGCCGCGCTGGTCAGCGTCATGTCGATGGTGGCCACGGGCCGCGCGCCGTCGGCGGGGTCGAGGTTGAGCCCGTAGATGAGGCCCAGGTCGACCACGTTGATGCCGAGCTCGGGGTCCACGACGTCCTTGAGCGCCTCCATGACCTCTTCGACGGTGGTCTCGCCGTCGAAGTCGGTCGGAGTCTCCACGGGCTTACTCATCGGGCACTCCTCACTACCGCATCCTTGTAGGCCATCCACGAAAGCAGCGCACACTTCACGCGCGCCGGGAACTTGGCCACGCCCGCGAACGCGACCGCGTCGCCGAGCACGTCTTCGTCCGCCTCGACCTGTCCCCTGCCCTGCATGAGCCTGGTGAACTCGTCGACCACGGAGAGCGTCTCCTCGACCGTCGAGCCGGTGGCGAGCTCGTGCAGCACCGAGGCGGCGGCCTGGCTGATAGAACAGCCCTGCCCGTCGTAGGAGACGTCCAGGACCTTGCCGCCGTCGCCCACCTTCACCCTGAGCGTGATCTCGTCGCCGCACGTGGGGTTCACGTGGTGAACCTCGGCGTCGTACGGCTCACGCAGCCCCCGCCCCTGCGGGTGTTTGTAGTGCTCCAGGATCAGCTCCTGGTACATCGACTCGCCGATCATGGCTATGCGAACACCTTCTGAACGTGATGGAGGCCGCGGACCAGAGCGTCGATCTCGCCCGTGGTGTTGTACAGGTAGAACGACGCCCGCGTGGTCGCCGGTATTCCAAAGCGTAGGTGCAGGGGACGCGCGCAGTGGTGACCGACGCGTACGGCGACGCCGAACTGGTCGTCGAGGATCTGGCCGACGTCGTGCGGGTGGATGCCCGCCAGCGTGAACGACACCGTGCCGCCCCGCTGCTCCAGCGAGTCGGGCCCGATGAGGCGCAGGGTGGGCACCTCGCGCAGAGCGTCGAGCGCGTAGGCCGTCAGCGTGCGCTCGTGCGCCTCGATGGCCTCCATGCCGACCTCGGTGAGGTAGTCGACGGCCGCGCCCAGTCCGATGGCCTCGACGATCGGCGGCGTGCCGGCCTCGAACTTGTGCGGCACCGGCGCGTACGTCGAGTGGTCCATCCAGACCGCCTCGATCATCTCGCCGCCGCCCAGGAACGGGGGCATGGCGTCGAGCAGCTCGGCCTTGCCCCACAGGACGCCGATGCCCGACGGGCCGACCATCTTGTGGCCGGTGAAGGCCACGAAGTCGGCGCCCAGCTCGGTGACGTTGACCGGGTGGTGCGGCACGGACTGCGACGCGTCCAGCATGATCAGCGCGCCGACCTCGTGCGCCCGCCTGGCCACCTCGGCGACCGGGTTGACGGTGCCGAGCACGTTGGACTGGTGGGCGATCGAGACGATCTTCGTCCGCTCGGTGATCACGGACGGGTCGTAGTCGAGCCGTCCCTCGTCGGTGACGCCGAACCACTTCAGCGTCGCGCCGGTGCGCTGCGCGAGCAGCTGCCACGGCACGATGTTGGAGTGGTGCTCCATCTCGGAGATGACGATCTCGTCGCCGGCCCCGAGCGTGAAGCGCGGATCGGTGTTGATGGGGTTGCCGAAGGCGTACGCGACGAGGTTGAGCGCCTCGGAGGCGTTCTTGGTGAAGATCACCTCGTCGCGCGACGGCGCCCCGACGAACGCGGCGACTCTGTCGCGGGCGCCCTCGTAGGCGTCGGTCGATTCGGCGCCGAGCACGTGCATGGCCCGTCCGACGTTGCTGTAGTGCAGCGCGAAGTGGTCACGCATGGTCTCGATGACCTGGTTGGGCTTCTGTGAGGAGTTGCCCGAGTCGAGATAGACGAGCGGGCGCCCGTCGGGCAGCTCGCGGGAGAAGACCGGGAAATCCTTCCTGATCTTCTCCACGTCAAAGCTGAGCTGTGTCATGCAGATGCCTTCGTGTACTGCTCGTAGCCCTCGGCCTCGAGCTTCTCGGCCAGCTCGGGGCCGCCCTCCTCGACGATCCGGCCGCCCGCGAAGACGTGGACGAAGTCCGGCTTCACGTAGCGCAGGATGCGGGTGTAGTGCGTGATCAGCAGCACGCCGGTCTCACCGGAGGCGCGGAAGCGGTTGATGCCCTCCGACACCACGCGCAGCGCGTCGACGTCGAGGCCGGAGTCGGTCTCGTCGAGCACCGCGATCTTCGGCTTGAGCAGCTCGAGCTGGAGGATCTCGTGGCGCTTCTTCTCACCGCCGGAGAAGCCCTCGTTGAGGTTGCGCTGGGCGAAGGCGGCGTCGATGGACAGCGCGTCCATGCCGTTCTTGAGGTCCTTGGCGAACTCGCGCAGCTTCGGCGCCTCGCCGCGGACCGAGGTGACGGCCGAGCGCAGGAAGTTCGAGACCGACACGCCGGGGACCTCGACCGGGTACTGCATGGCCAGGAACAGGCCCGCGCGGGCCCGCTCGTCGACCGACAGCTCCAGCAGGTCCACGCCGTCGAGCAGCACCTGGCCGCCGGTGATCGTGTATTTGGGGTGACCGGCGATCGCGTAGGCGAGCGTCGACTTGCCCGAGCCGTTGGGGCCCATGATGGCGTGGGTCTCGCCGGAGTTGACGGTCAGGTTGACGCCGCGCAGGATTTCCTTGTCCTCGACGGCGACGTGGAGGTCGCGGATCTCAAGGGTGGACATTGTTGTTATGACTCCTTCGAGAGCGAGACGAGCACGTCATCGCCGTCGATCTTGACTGTGTAGACGTTCACGGGCTGGGTGGCGGGCGGGCCGGTGGGCTTGCCGGAGCGCACGTCGAAGCACGAGCCGTGCAGCCAGCACTCCAGGGTGCCGTCGTAGACCTCGCCCTCGCTGAGCTTCACCTCGGCGTGGGAGCAGACGTCGCGCAGGGCGAACACCTCGCCGCCCTTGCGCACGAGCGCCACCGGCGTCTCGTCGACCTCCACCCCGATGACTCCCCCGTCGGGGATGTCGTCGAGCTTGCAGACCTTCTCGAACGAACTCATCTCGCGAGCTCCGCCTCCAGCGCGCTCAGCACGCGCTCGCGGATCTCCTCGACCTCGATCTTCTCGACGAGCTGGCCGAGGAAGCCCCTGATGACCAGGCGGCGGGCCTCGTCGTAGGGGATGCCGCGGGCCTGGAGGTAGAAGATGTGCTCGTCGTCGAGCCGGCCGGAGGCGGAGGCGTGCCCCGCCCCGGCGACCTCGCCGGTGAGGATCTCCAGGTTGGGCACCGAGTCGGCGCGGGCGCCGTCGGTCAGGATGAGGTTGCGGTTGAGCTCGTAGGTGTCGGTGCCCTCGGCCTCGACCCTGATGATCACGTCGCCGATCCAGACGGCGTGCGCGTCCTCGCCCTGCAGGGCGCCACGGTAGTCGACGTTGCTCTTGCAGTTGGGCTGCGAGTGGTCGACCAGCAGGCGGTGCTCCAGGTGCTGCCCGGCGTCCACGAAGTAGACGCCCGACATGTCGGCGTCGCCGCCGGCGGCGGTGTAGGACACGTTGGGCGACAGGCGTACGAGGTCGCCGCCGAGCGTCACCACGAAGCTGCGGAACGTCGCGTCCTTGGCCAGCTGGGCGTGGTGGTGGGAGACGTGGACCGCGTCGTCGTCCCAGTCCTGCAGGCTGACGACCCTGAGCGAGGCCCCGTCGCCGACGACGAACTCGATGTTGTCGGCGTAGACCGCGCTGCCCTTGTGGTCGAGCACGACCACGGCCTCGGCCAGCGGCTCCACCTTGACCACGATGTGGCCGTACGCGGCGCCGTCACCGGAGCCGGTCAGGGTGAGCACGGTCGGCTTGGAGGTGACGGCCTCGCGCGGCACCGTGATGACGGTGGCCTTCTCGAAGCTGTTCCACGCCTGGGCGCTGACCCGGTCGGTGGGCACGAAGGCCTTGCCGACCCGGGCGTCGTCGCGGCCGACCGTCTCGACCGTGACCTCGGGCGCCGCGTCGACGTCCACCCGGACGTGACCGACGGCCTCGGCCTTGCCGCTGTGCAGGCCCTTGAGGCGGGAGAGCGGCGTGAAGCGCCACCCCTCCTCGCGCCCGGTCGGGACCTCGAAGTCGCCCAGCTCGTAGGACGCCTTCTCGTGCAAGGTCGACAAGGGCTTCTCGTTCAGGCCCATCAGCCGACGGCTCCTTCCATCTGCAGCTCGATCAGCCGGTTGAGCTCGAGCGCGTATTCCATGGGCAGCTCACGCGCGATCGGCTCCACGAAGCCGCGCACGATCATCGCCATCGCCTCGTCCTCGTCGAGCCCGCGGCTCATGAGGTAGAACAGCTGGTCCTCGCTGACCTTGGAGACCGTGGCCTCGTGGCCCATCTTGACGTCGTCCTCGCGGACGTCGACGTAGGGATAGGTGTCGGAGCGGCTGATCTGGTCTACCAGCAGGGCGTCGCACTTTACGGTGCTGGCGCTGCCGTGGGCGCCCTCCTCGATCTGCACGAGACCGCGGTAGGAGGTGCGGCCGCCGCCGCGCGCCACCGACTTGGAGATGACGCTGGAGCTGGTGTTGGGCGCCAGGTGCACCATCTTGGAGCCGGCGTCCTGGTGCTGGCCCTCGCCCGCGAACGCGACGCTCAGCGTCTCGCCCTTGGCGTGCTCGCCCATCAGGTAGACGGCCGGGTACTTCATCGTGACCTTGGAGCCGATGTTGCCGTCGATCCACTCCATGGTCGCGCCCTCGTAGGCCACGGCGCGCTTGGTGACCAGGTTGTAGACGTTGTTCGACCAGTTCTGGATGGTCGTGTAACGGCAGCGGGCGTTCTTCTTCACGATGATCTCGACGACCGCGCTGTGCAGCGAGTCGGAGGAGTAGATCGGCGCGGTGCAGCCCTCGACGTAATGGACGTAGCTGTTCTCGTCCACGATGATCAGGGTCCGCTCGAACTGGCCCATGTTCTCGGTGTTGATCCGGAAGTAGGCCTGCAGCGGGATCTCGACCTCGATGTTCGGCGGCACGTAGATGAACGAGCCACCGGACCACACGGCACTGTTGAGGGCGGCGAACTTGTTGTCGCCCACCGGGATGACCGAGCCGAAGTATTCCTGGAAGATCTCCGGGTGCTCCTTCAGGCCCGTGTCGGTGTCGAGGAAGATGACGCCCTTCTCCTCGAGGTCCTCACGGATCTTGTGGTAGACGACCTCGGACTCGTACTGGGCGGCGACACCGGCGATGAGGCGCTGCTTCTCCGCCTCGGGGATGCCGAGCTTGTCGTAGGTGTTCTTGATGTCGGCGGGCAGCTCGTCCCAGGAAGCGGCCTGCTTCTCGGTGGAGCGCACGAAGTACTTGATGTTGTCGAAGTCGATGCCGGTGAGGTCAGAGCCCCAGGTGGGCAGCGGCTTGCGGTCGAACAGGCGGAGGCCCTTCAGGCGAAGGTCGAGCATCCACTCCGGCTCGTTCTTGAGAGCGGAGATGTTGCGGACGACCTCCTCGGACAGGCCGCGCTTGGCCGCCGCCCCGGCGGCATCCGGGTCGGCCCAGCCGAACTTGTAATTCCCGAGGCCTTCCAGCTCCGGGCGGTCGGTGACAGTCACCTTCCGGTCTCCTTGCTCTTGTCTCTATGTGCGGATTCACCCAGCGACTGTGGGCTCACATGTGTCGTGCAGACCCCGTCGCCGTGGGCGATCGTGGCCAGGCGCTGCACCGGGGTGCCGAGCAGCTGCGCGAACGCCTCCGTCTCGGCCTCGCAGAGCTGCGGGAACTCCGCAGCCGCGTGGGCCACCGGGCAGTGGTGCTGGCAGAGCTGGTCGCCGCCCGACTTGGCCTTGCTGGCCGAGGCGGCATACCCCTCCGCCGACAGCGCCTGCGCCAGCACTTGTACGCGCTGGTCCGCCGGCACCGTCCGCATGACCGGCTCCAGCCGCTTGAGCAGGCTCGAGACCTGCAGGCGGGCGAAGTCGGCCACCGCTTCCTCTCCCATGCGCTCGGCCAGGAAGCGCAGCGCGCTCCCGGCGAGATCGTCATAGGCGTGCTCGAAAGCACTGCGCCCCGCGTCGGTGATCGCGAACAGCTTGGCGGGGCGTCCGCGCCCGCGCTGCCCGCGCGGCCCGACCGTGCGAGGCTCTATCATTCCGTCAGCCAGCAGCGCGTCCAGATGGCGGCGGACGGCGGCGGAGGTGAGCCCCAGCCGCTCGCCCAGCGCGGCGGCCGCGACGGGACCATGCTCAAGGATCAGCCGGGCGACGCGGGCACGCGTGCTCCGCTCGCTTCCTGGCTCGATCCCTGGCATGTTTTTCACAACATCAGTGTGCCGTAATTCCTTCCCGGTTCACAAACGGATCCGAGCAGCCCGGGAATGGAATTTCTCACGCAGGGCAGCCTTACCTAACTCTTCCGCAGGAAGGCGAAGGTCAAGCTTGAGCAAAGGATGAGGCCCAGCATCACGCAGGCCATCGGCACGGCGCTGGTGGCGCCCGCGAGACCGACCAGCGGGGCCGCGGCGGCGCCGAGCGCGAACTGCAGCACGCCGAGCAGGGCCGAGGCGCTGCCGGCGATCTGCGCGGGCTGGCTGGCCAGGGCCAGCGCGCCGGTGGCCGGCATGACCAGGCCCTGGCCGAGCATGATGACGAACAGCCCGCCCACGATGCCCCACAGGCCGAGCCCGGTGAGCGCGGCGGTCAGCAGCAGCGAGGCGCCGGTCAGCGCGACGGCGAGCCCGGTGATCACGAGGGTCGCCGGCGGCACCCGTCCCGACAGCCGGCCGCCGAGCTGGGCCATGGCGGTCAGGCCGAAGGCGTTGAGCCCGAAGATGAGCGAGTACTGCTGCGGCGTGGCGCCGTACACCTCCTGGAGCACGAACGGCGAGCCGGAGATGTAGCCGAACATGGCCGCGAACGCCAGGCCCGCGGTCAGCGCGGTGCCCATGAACGTCCGGTCGCGCAGGAGCCTGCCGAACGTGCCGACGGTGTGCTTGAGGCCGCCGCTCTCGCGCTCGGCCGCGGGCAGCGTCTCGCGCACGCCCCCCAGGACGGCCAGCAGCAGCACGATCCCGGCGACGCTGAGCGCCACGAACACGCCGCGCCACGAGGTGAACTCCAGCAGCTGCGCGCCGGCGATGGGCGCCAGGATCGGCGCCAGGCCGCTGACCAGCATGAGCGTGGCGAAGATGCGGGCGATGGCGGCGCCGTCGTACAGGTCGCGGACGACGGCCCGCACGATCACCAGGGCCGCGCCGCCCAGCACGCCCTGCAGCAGGCGGAAGGCGATGAGCATGGGCACCGACGGCGCGAACGCGCACAGCAGCGAGGCGACCATGAAGCCGGCCACGCCCACGATCAGCGGTGTCCTGCGGCCGCGCACGTCGCTGACCGGACCGGCGATCACCTGGCCGATGGACACGCCGATGAGGCAGGCGGTGAGGGTGAGCTGGACCTGCGCCGGCGCGCTGAGCATCTCGGAGGTGATGGCGGGCAGCGCCGGGAGGTACATGTCGATGGACAGGGGCCCGATCGCCGACAAGGCGCCCAGGATCACCAACAGCAGCCCGCGGCTGCTCCTCCTCCGCTCGATCCCGATGGTGGACGTGGACGTGGCTTCGGCCGCCACGGACATGCGTGTCCCCTCTCCCTCGCAGGCCTTTGGCCCACGAGGGCCGAGGGATCAAACCAGGATCCAGTCCTCCGAATTCCCGGTCATCAGATATTTCCCGCGATTTCGTGAAGCTGGATGACGGAGAACGTCGCGCCCTGGGGATCGGTGAGCATCGAGAACCGGCCGGGCGGCGCCTCCATCCCCCGCACCAGCACGCTCGCGCCGGCTCCCTCGGCCGCGGCCGTCGTGGCTTCGAGGTCGGCGACCGCGAAGTACGTCATCCAGAACGACGGCGTCGCCGCCGGGTAGTCGGAGAACATCTCCACCATGCCCGCGACGGCCCGCTCCC
The DNA here is from genome assembly GCF_053590415.1 of Nonomuraea sp. NPDC003201. NCBI lineage: Bacteria > Bacillati > Actinomycetota > Actinomycetes > Streptosporangiales > Streptosporangiaceae > Nonomuraea > Nonomuraea sp. NPDC003201. Next base: position 3,048 of record NZ_JBSFTC010000126.1, on the reverse strand, counting down.
CCCTCTGCCACTCGGTGTACTTGACCCCGTCCATCTCCTGCAGCCGCGGCATCCAGCCGAAGACGGCCGGGTAGAAGCTCTCGGCGGCCGACGGGTCGCGCGTGACCAGCTCGTTCCAGCAGAACGAGACGGGCTCGTTGACCAATTGCGCGCCGTGGTGGTTGCCCGCCTGCCAGGCGGCCGCGTACGAGCCGTCAGGGGCCTGGAAGACCGTCATGACGCCTTCGTCGAAGACCGCCATCGGCTCCATGGTGACGGCGCCGCCGGCGTTCCTGACCCGCTCGGCGAGCGCGGCGGCGTCGTCGGTGGCGACGAACATGTTCCAGAACGAGGGCGACCCCGCGCCCATGACCGGCCCCAGCCCCGCGACCTGCCTGCCCTGGTAAAGGAACATCCCGTAGCCACCGGCCTCGGGGTCGTCGATCATGTCGGCCTGCCAGCCGAAGACCTCACCGTAAAACCGGGCGGAAGCTTCGACGTCGGTGCTGGACAGGTCCACCCAGCACGGGACTCCCGGGTCGTACCCACTGCGTTGCGCCATTGCGCCCTCCTGCTACATGGAGCTCGTCGTCAGACTTTCACCTCTGTTGGCGCCTTTCTGGGAAATGGCCGGGTCAAGACATGTCCAAATCCGGCCAACCCCACCTGCGGCTCGAACCGCCTGCCCCAGTCCCTAAACTCGTGGCCATGGAGTCCCCAGCCGTCGAGATCATCGGCCTGGTCAAACGCTACGGCGGCATCACGGCCGTGGACGGCCTCACGCTGCGCGCCGAGCGGGGCGCGGTGACCGCCGTGCTCGGGCCTAACGGCGCGGGCAAGACGTCCACGGTGGAGATCTGCGAGGGGTTCCGCAGGGCCGACGCGGGCACCGTCCGCGTGCTCGGCCTGACGCCCACGCTGGCCGAGCTGCGGCCGCGGGTGGGGGTCATGCTGCAGTCGGGCGGCGTCCCGCCCGCCATGCGCTGCGCCGAGTGGCTGCGCCTGGTCTCGCGCTTCTACGCCCGTCCCCTCGACACGGGGGCGCTGCTGACGCGGCTGGGGCTGGCCGATCACGTACGCACCCCCTACCGGCGGTTGTCGGGCGGGCAGCAGCAGCGGCTGTCGCTGGCCGCGGCCGTCGTCGGGCGGCCCGAGCTGGTCTTCCTGGACGAGCCGACGGCCGGGCTCGACCCGCAGGCCCGGCACGCCTGCTGGGAGCTGGTGGGCGAGCTGCGCGGGGCGGGCGTGTCGGTGGTGCTGACCACGCACCACATGGACGAGGCCGAGCGGCTGGCGGACCAGGTGGTGATCATCGACAAGGGCCGGGTGGTGGCCGAGGGCAGCCCGGCCTCGCTGACGGGGGCCGAGCGGCAGCTGCGCTTCCGGGCCCGGCCGGGGCTGGCGCTGGAGGAGCTGCTCAACGCGCTCCCCACGGGCAGCGCGGCCAAGGAGTCGCCCGCAGGGCACTACATCATCGAGGGTCAGGTGGGTCCCGAGCTGCTGGCCACGGTGACCGCCTGGTGCGCGGCCGAGGGCGTCACGGCCGACGATCTGCGCATCGAGCGCCGCACGCTGGAGGACGTCTTCCTGGAGCTGACGGGCAGGGAGCTGCGATGACCGGACCGGAGCGCGCGCCCGCCGGGCAGATCGCGCTGGACTTCACGCCCGCGCCCGGGGCGGCGCCGTTCCCGCGCATGGTCCTCGCCCAGGCGGGCGCGGAGATCCGGGCGATGCTGCGCAACGGCGAGCAGCTGCTGCTCACCCTGATCGTCCCGGTGCTGCTCCTGACCGGGTTCTCGCTGGCGCCGCTGATCGACATCGGCGGCGGCAGGCGCATCGACTTCCTGGCGCCCGGCGTGCTGGCGCTGGCCGTCATGTCCACGGCCTTCACCGGCCAGGCCATCGCGACCGGCTTCGAGCGCCGCTACGGCGTGCTGAAGCGGCTGGGCGCGACCCCGCTGTCCAGGGCCGGGCTCATGCTCGCCAAGACGTCCGCCGTGGTGGCCGTGGAGGTCATCCAGGCCGTGGTGATCGTGTGCGTCGGCCTGGCGCTGGGGTGGCGGCCGCACGGGTCGTTCCTGAGCGCGGCGCTGCTCATCGTGCTGGGCACGGCGGCGTTCAGCGGGCTGGGGCTGCTCATGGCCGGCACCCTGCGCGCGGAGGCCACCCTGGCCGCCGCCAACCTCGTCTACCTGCTGCTGCTGGGGGCCGGCGGGGTGATCTTCCCGCTGTCGAAGTTCCCCGAGGGCATGCGCCAGGTCCTGGAGCTGCTGCCCATCTCCGCCCTGACCGGCGGCCTGCGCGCGGTCCTCGCCCAGGGCGCCGCGCTGCCCCTCGGCCCGCTTGCCGTGCTGGCCGCGTGGGCGGTGCTGTCGCTGGGCCTGGTCTCGCGTACGTTCCGCTGGCAGTAGCTCGGCTCACCCGGTCCGGGGCAGCTCGCCGTGCAGAATGCCGTAGCGACGCCTGGTGAGCGCGGCCGCGGCCGTCAGCGGGATCGCGGCGGCGGCCGCCAGGCCGAACAGCAGGGCATAGCGGCCGTGCTCGGCCAGCGGGCCGGCCGCCCATGACGCGACCGCGCTGCCCACGAAGAGCGCGCAGGCGAAGAAGGCGATCGTCGTCCCCCTGGCCTCGGGCACCACCGACGTGGCCCACGTCTGCAGCGAGGAGTGCAGGAAGGACCAGCCGCCGCCGAGCAGCAGCGCCGTGGCCGCCACGGTGGCCATGTCCACGTGCACGGCGACGATCGCGAACCCGGCGCAGAGCTGCGCCCCGCCCACCGTCATCAGCGCGGGAGTGGGCCAGCGCCCCGACAGCCGCCTGACGAGCTTCGTGAACAACCACAGGCCCAGCCCGTACGCGGTGATGGCGAGCCCGGCCACGGCGGCGGCGTACCCCGCGTGCTCCAGGGCGGTGGCCAGGAACGGCATGGCGCCGAGCATGATCGCGCCCTCGACGAACGCGAGCCCGAACACCAGCAGCGCCCAGCCGTGCCCGAGCACCGCGCCCAGGTAGCGGCCGACACCGAACCCCCGGCCGCTTCCCGGGCCGTGCGGGAGGGCGCGGGACGGC
>NZ_JBSFTC010000125.1:0-30458 GCF_053590415.1 Nonomuraea sp. NPDC003201 | reverse complement strand
GCCCCCCCAACGGCCCCGGCCCCGGTGGCCCCGGCCCCGGTGGCCCCGGCCCCGGTGGCCCCGGCCCCGGTGGCCCCGGTCCTGGTCCTGGCGGCCCCGGCGGTCCTGGTCCCGGCGGCCCTGGTCCCGGTCCCGGTGGTCCCAGTGGCCCCGGTCCCGGCGGTCCTGGCCCTGGCGGCCCCGGTGGTCCTGGCGGTCCTGGCCCTGGTGGACCCGGCGGCCCCGGCTTCTTCGGCGGCCCGGGCGGACCGGAAGGCCCTGGTGGACCCGGTGGCCCTGACGGCCCGGACTCCTCCGGCGACGGCGACGACACCCCGCGCCGCTCCCGCCGCTCCCGCAAGCAACGCGCCGCCGACGACGCCGAGCAGGAGAGCAAGTCCGACAGCGCGCCGCAGGACGGCGACCGGGCACCGCAGAGCAGGGTCGGCTGGAGCCCGTACGACGAGGGCCCGCGCTCGCGCGCCCCGCTGTGGTTCGCCCTCGGCGGCATAGCGGTGCTCGGCCTGCTCGGCGGCGGCCTCGCGATGATGTGGAACGCCGACAAGCCCGTCACGGCCCAGACCACGACCCCTCGCATGACCGCGCCGCCGCTCCCGTCGGCCCCGCCCGGCAAGTACGGCTTCGCGGCCGAACGGTCCACGGACCCCGAGCCGATCACGGTCAAGGAGATCTTCGGCAAGACGAAGAAGATCACGGTCGCGGGCCGGTCGTACGAGATGACCGTCACCAGCAAGGACAAGAAGTGCGCTGACGGCGCCCTGGGCGACGCCTTGAAGAAGGCGCTCAAGGACGCCAAGTGCAACCAGCTCGTACGCGCCAGCTTCCGCGACAAGGCCGGCAAGATCATCGGCACGGTCGGCGTGGCCAACCTCAAGACCAGCAAACTGGCGTCCAAGGTGGCCAAGGCCGGCAGCACGGCCAACTACGTGAAGCCGCTCGCGGGCAAGGACAGTGTCACCAAGCAGCTCGGCTCGGGCGCGGGCGGCGCCAGGATCTGGACGCACGGCCACTACGCGATCATGGTCTGGTTCCAGAACAAGGACGGCACGAAGCCGGACAAGAAGGGCTCCAAGCAGATCTTCGGCGCCATCAACGACATCACCAAGGCGACGGTCTTCAAGGCTCTGGACAACCGCACGCTCACCGGAAGCCCCCTTTAGCGAAAACGGCTTCTTATTCGATAAGCCCCCAAACGGGATGCCGGATCCCGCTGGGAACGCTCATACCGACATAACGATCTCGCTACTCTCGCTAGGCTCGCCCTATGCGTGGCCAGGAACCCGGGTCTGAGCACGATCGCAGGGAAGCCGACGGATCGGCCGCACCAGCGACGCCACCGCCGAGCTTCGGCCAGACCAGCGGGCGAGACGTACCACCGGCGTTCGCCCCCGCCGACGAGGAACTGCGCGGCTCCTCCGACGACGCGGCGCACAGCCCTGACGGCGACGCGCCGCCCGCCCCACCGGGCGAGGCGGCGGACGCCGTTCCCGCCTTCCGGGGAGCGCCGTATGAGCCGCCCGACTCCGGGACGCGACCCGCCGTTCCCGCCTTCGGGGGGCCGCCGCCCGAGTCGCCCGACTCCGGGACGCGACCCGCGTCGCCCGACAACGACGAGCCGCCCGGCGTCCAGCCGTGGGAGGTGGCGGGCGACGACGCCGCGCCGTACGACTGGTACGACGACGAGTCCGAGCCCACCCGCCCGGGCGGCCTGCGGCCGCCGCACCCGGTCGCCGAGGCGGAGGACCCCGACCAGACGCTCATCGGCCGGTCGCGCCCCACGCTGGGCGAGCAGATACGAGCCGAACAGGTGCGGGCCATCCGCCCCTGGGACGACCCGGAGCCCGGCGCCTGGCCCGCAGAGCAGGCCGCGCCCGGCGGACCGTCGTGGGAGCCGCCACCGGCGTTCACCGCCGCCGCCGCGGGCATGCCGGTGTGGCCCGCGCCGCCCAGCGACCCGAACGCCAAGCCGCCCTGGCCCGCCGCCACGGGCGAGCTGGTGGCCGAGCCCGACAACGACGAGCCGGGCTACGACCCCAACGCCACCCAACCGGAGGGGCTCACCCGCCCGGCCCACTACTTCGACCCCGACGCGGCCCGCAGGGAGGCCGCCCAGCAGGCGGAGGGCAGGGCCCAGCTCCCGTCCATCGCCGACCAGGACACCCCTCCCGACGGCTTCCTGCCGGCCCCGATCGCCTCGCCGGAGGAGGACCTCGCCGAACCGGTGCTTTCCTCCTTCACCCCGAACCCCACCGAACACGGCGCCCCGCCGCTCTCCCTGTCCGATCCGGCCAACCTGCCGGCCCACCCGCCCGAGCCCGGCGACGTGCCCGTCTGGCCCCCCAACCCACCATCCGAGGCCAAGCTGCCCGATCTCCCGTTCCCCAGGGACACCTGGGGACAGAAGCCCGCCGCCCCGCTCAGCCGGCCCCAGGGCGGCAGCCCGGCGTTCCCGCCTGGAGCGTTCAAACAGCCACCATTCCAGACCCCGCCCCCGCCGCCGGCCCCACCCGGCAAGAGCAAGCGGGCCCTGCTCGTCACGCTGGGCGCGCTGGCCCTGGCCGGGGTCGCGACCGGCGGATTCTTCGCCTACCAGGCGGTCACCTCCCCCACGCCGACCACGGCCGCCACCCGGCCCACCGCGTCAAGCGAGCCCAGCACCGGGACGCCCGCCGCCGCGGCGCCCTCCGACGCCCCCGACGGCACGTCCATCCTCAACTCCGAGCAGACCGACCCGCAGAAGCTGTCGCTCTCGGAGGCGTTCCCGAAGAAGAAGGTCAGCGCGGCGGGCACCACGTTCACCAGGGTCAAGGCGGCCATCGAGACGAGCTGCGACAAGGCCGCCACAGGGGACTTCGCGGACGCGCTCAAAGAGCAGAAGTGCAGCCGCGTGCTCAGGGCCACCTACGTCGACAGCAAGCACCGCTACGCGGTCACCACGGGCATAGCGGTCCTGCCCGACAAGGACGCGGCCATCATCGCCGACCAGTCCAAGAACCTCTCACGCAACGTCTGGTTCCGCCCGCTCCCCGGCGCCGACGGCTCGGGCGGCGAGCGCGTGAACATCGCCGGCGGCTACGCGGCCGGGCTGGTGTGGGGCCGCTACATCATCTTCAGCTACGCCACCTACGCCGACGGCCACACCCCCGAGTCCAAGGAGAAGACGCTGCCCAAGGTCAGCGGGGCGTTCCGGGACCAGACCTCACTCGTCCTCGAGCGCCGCGCCACCAAGGGCTGACGGCGTCCGCTGGAGGGCGGTGGTGCGCACTCGCCGCGTGGCCCGAGCCCGCGCGGCGAGCTCCGGCTCCGCCGGGTAGCCCACCTCCTCCAGGCACAGCCCGTGCGCGGGCGCGACGTGCACCCCCGAGTCCCGTACGGCCCGCGCCAGCACCTGGCCGGGCCACTCCACCGGCCGGCTGCCGTCCCCGGCCGCCAGCAGCGACCCGACCAGCGCCCGCACCATCGAGTGGCAGAACGCGTCCGCCACGACGGTCGCCACCAGCACCCCGTCGGGCTCGCGGGCCCAGTCCAGCCGCTGCAGCTCCCTGATCGTGGTGGCGCCCTCGCGCTTCTTGCAGAACGCCGCGAAGTCGTGCTCCCCGAGCAGCCGCGCCGCCGCCGCGTTGAGCGCTCCGGCGTCCAGCGACCGGTTGTGCCAGACCACCTCGCGCCGCCGCAGCGGGTCGACGCCGCCCACCGCGTCGCTCACCCGGTACGCGTACCGCCGGAACATCGCCGAGAAACGCGCGTCGAAGCCCTCAGGAGCCACGGAGACCCGATGAACGCGTACATCTGGGGGCAGGACGCCGCCCAGGCGCCTGACAAGCGCAGCGAGCCGCTCATGGACGTCCAGGGGCCCTCTGTTGCCGTCGAGCTCGGCCAGAGACCCGTCGGGCACGTCCACGTGGGCCACCTGGCCGCGCGCGTGCACGCCGGCGTCGGTGCGGCCGGCCACGGTCAGCATCGCGGGCTCGCCGAGGCGCAGGATCCTGCCGAGCGCCTGCTCGATCTCGCCCTGGACGGTCCGGCGTCCCGGCTGCCTGGCCCATCCGGAGAAGTCGGTCCCGTCGTACGCGAGGTCGAGGCGGAGCCGTACCACGATGATCCTCCTTCAACTGAAAACGGGCCCGCACCCCGCAGGGGGTCCGGGCCCGTCTCGTCCGACCTGAAAGATCAGGCCTCGTCCTTCTTCGCCTCAGCCTCGGCGGCCGGGGCCTCCTCCGCGGCGGCGGGAGCCTCCGCGGCGGGGGTCTCCTCGGCGGCGGCCTCGGGGGCCTCAGCCTTGGGGGCCTCGGTCTCCTCCGCGGCGGGCGCCGGAGCAGCGGCGGCGGCGGCGGCCTCGGTGCGGCGGGTCGTGACGCCGTTCAGCGGCTCGGCCACCAGCTCGATGACCGCCATCGGGGCGTTGTCGCCCTTGCGCGGACCGACCTTGGTGATCCGGGTGTAGCCACCGGGACGCTCGGCGAACGTCGTCGCGATCTCGGTGAAGAGGTGGTGTACGACGCCCTTGTCCTTGACGACGGTCAGGACCTGGCGACGGTTGTGGATGTCGCCCTTCTTCGCCTTGGTGATCAGGCGCTCCGCCAGCGGACGCAGGCGCTTGGCCTTGGCGACCGTCGTGCGGATCTTGCCGTGGCGGAACAGATCGGTGGCCAGGTTGGCCAGGATCAGCCGCTCGTGCGCCGGGCTGCCGCCAAGACGTGCACCCTTGGTGGGCTTGGGCATGGTCTTTCTCCTCCTGGATTAACCCGCCCCGGCCGTACCAGGTACCGGAGTCGGGCCGGATCGCAGTCGCTCATGCGATCCGTTGCTGTGGCCCCGCGCCATGACACCGCGCGGGGCCTTCGAAAAGCGGATCAGTACTGCTCGGTCTCGACGTAAGCGCTGTCGTCGTCGTCGTAGCCGCCGCCGGCCACCGCGCTCGGGTCGAACCCGGGCGGGGAGTCCTTGAGCGCCAGCGACATCTCGTGCAGCTTCTGCTTGACCTCTTCGATCGACTTGGCGCCGAAGTTGCGGATGTCCAGCAGGTCCTGCTCGCTGCGCGCGACGAGCTCACCCACGGTGTGGATGCCCTCGCGCTTGAGGCAGTTGTAGGAGCGAACGGTGAGGTTGAGCTCCTCGATCGGCAGCGCCAGATCGGCGGCCAGGGCGGCGTCGGTCGGCGACGGGCCGATGTCGATGCCCTCGGCCTCGACGTTGAGCTCGCGGGCCAGGCCGAAGAGCTCGACGAGGGTCTTACCGGCGGAGGCCACCGCGTCGCGGGGCTTCATGGCCGGCTTGGTCTCGACGTCGAGGATGAGACGGTCGAAGTCGGTGCGCTGCTCGACTCGGGTCGCCTCGACCTTGTAGGTGACCTTGAGCACCGGGGAGTAGATCGAGTCGATCGGAATGCGACCGATCTCCTGGCCCGGCTGCTTGTTCTGGGCGGCGGAGACGTAGCCGCGACCGCGCTCGACGGTCAGCTCCATCTCCAGCTTCGCCTTGCCGTTGAGCGTGGCGATGCGCAGCTCGGGGTTGTGCACCTCGACACCGGCCGGCGGCGCGATGTCGGCGGCGGTGACCTCACCCGGGCCCTGCTTGCGCAGGTACATCACGACCGGCTCGTCGTGCTCGGAGGAGACGACCAGCTCCTTGAGGTTGAGGATGATGTCAGTGACGTCTTCCTTGACCCCGGGAACGGTCGAGAACTCGTGCAGGACGCCCTCGATCCGGATGCTCGTCACGGCCGCGCCCGGAATGGACGACAGCAGCGTGCGGCGGAGCGAGTTGCCGATGGTGTAACCGAAGCCCGGCTCCAGCGGTTCGATGACGAACCGGGACCGGGTGTCGTCGATCGACTCTTCGAGAAGAGTCGGGCGCTGAGCGATCAGCATGCGGGGTCTCCCCTTTTTCGTGTGGCGCCCGCTATATGACGCCACTCCGATAAACAGCGTAGTTGAGGTGCGGAGATCCGCACCTCAACTCAGGCTCACTTCGAGTAGTACTCGACGATGAGCTGCTCCTGGACCTGGGTGTCGATCTGCTGGCGAACCGGCAGCTGGTGAACCAGGACGCGGAGCTTCTCGGGCACGACGCCGAGCCACGCGGGAACGGTGCGCTCGCCCGCGGTCGCCCGGGCGACCTCGTAGGGCAGAAGGTTGCGCTTGTTCTCGCGGACCTCGATGATGTCGTGCTCGCGGATGCGGTAGGACGGGATGTCGACCTTCTTGCCGTTCACCAGGATGTGGCCGTGGCGCACCTGCTGGCGGGCGGCGTCACGCGACTGGGCGAACCCGGCGCGGTAGACGACGTTGTCGAGACGGCTCTCCAGGATCTGGAGCAGCGCCTCACCGGTCTTGCCGGTCTTGCGGGTGGCTTCCTCGTAGTAGTTGTGGAACTGCTTCTCGAGGACGCCGTAGATGCGGCGGGTCTTCTGCTTCTCACGAAGCTGAAGCTGGTACTCGGACTCCTTGGGACGTCCGCGGCCGTGCTCACCCGGCGGGTAAGGACGGATCTCAATGGGGCACTTGGCAGACTCGCACTTGCTGCCCTTGAGGAAGAGCTTGGTCTTCTCGCGACGGCAGAGCTTGCAGTCGGCGCCCGTGTAACGAGCCATTTCTCAATATCTCCTGGGCTTGTTCAGACGCGGCGGCGCTTCGGCGGCCGGCAACCGTTGTGCGGGACCGGGGTGACGTCCTGGATCGAACCCACCTCGAGGCCGGTGGCCTGGAGGGAGCGGATCGCGGTCTCACGGCCGGAGCCGGGACCCTTGACGAAGACGTCCACCTTGCGCATGCCGTGCTCCATGGCGCGGCGAGCGGCGTTTTCCGCGGCCATCTGAGCGGCGAACGGGGTGGACTTACGGGAGCCCTTGAAACCCACGTGGCCGGCGCTGGCCCAGGAGATCACGTTCCCGTTGGGGTCCGTGATCGAGACGATGGTGTTGTTGAACGTGCTCTTGATGTGGGCGTGCCCGTGAGCGACGTTCTTCTTTTCCTTGCGGCGCACCTTCTTCGGGGCGCCCTGACGGCTCTTAGGAGGCATTGTTTGCCATTACTCCTGAGGTCTTCGGTCCGCGGCTGTGGACTACTTCTTACCGGGCTTCTTCTTACCGGCCACGGTCTTCTTCTTGCCCTTGCGGGTGCGCGCGTTGGTCTGCGTGCGCTGGCCGTGGACGGGCAGGCCCTTGCGGTGCCGGATGCCCTGGTAGCAACCGATTTCGATCTTGCGACGAATGTCGGCCTGGACCTCGCGGCGCAGGTCACCCTCGATCTTGAAGTTCGCCTCGATGTAGTCACGCATCGGGACGAGCTCGGTGTCGGAGAGCTGGTGCACACGGAGGTCGCCGCTGACACCGGTGGCCTGGAGGATCTCCTGGGCGCGGGTGCGGCCGATTCCGTAGATGTAGGTGAGAGCGATCTCCAGCCGCTTCTCGCGGGGGAGGTCGACGCCAACCAGGCGAGCCATGGTCGGGCATTCTCCTTCTTTGTGGCGGAGGTCTTGCGCCGCACTACCCCTCCCCAATGCCCGGGGTGAGGGCCCCGGCCTCCGACCGGGGGTCTCCGGAGCGGTTCGAGCCTTTCGAAAAGGGCCCGCCTGCTCAGGTGTGAGACGCGATTACTGACTCAGGCTCCTCATGCGTCGAGCCCGCTCCCTCAATCGGGGCGGACTCGGGGGAGCCTTGCGGCGACTAACCCTGGCGCTGCTTGTGGCGCAGGTTGTCGCAGATCACCATGACGCGACCGTGCCGGCGGATCACCTTGCACTTGTCGCAGATCTTCTTGACGCTCGGCTTTACCTTCATTGTCCTTCGTGATTCCTCAGACGTCTTACTTGTATCGGTAGACGATCCGCCCACGACTCAGGTCGTAGGGGCTCAGTTCAACGACTACCCGGTCGTCCGGCAGAATCCGGATGTAGTGCATCCGCATCCGCCCGCTGATATGGGCCAGGACCTTATGGCCGTTGTCGAGCTGCACCCGGAACATGGCGTTCGGGAGCGACTCGACCACAGTGCCCTCGATCTCGATGGCGCCGTCTTTCTTGGCCAAGATTCCTCGCGTTTCACTGATCGATCGTCTGAGGCTCCGGTTCACTAAGCAGCCGCGACTTCACGCTTCGAAGAGAGCGGCGACCGGCAAAGGCCGCCGACGCGTGATAGTCATAGTGAGCCGACTAAGGAGTGTACGACACCTGAGACTAAAACGCGAAACGCGTGCCAGGTGTCCTGACACAACCACGGATGAGTCTACCCCACGTTCACCGGCCTTCAGACCTTCCGGGGAAAGCGGAAGGCCCGCCGAGGGAGAGATCCCGGCGGGCCCTGTTCCCGTGGGTGAGGTCCTAGTAGATGCGGTGCGTCGGACCGCAGTACTTGAACGGGCCGCCCCAGCAGGTGTAGGTGTACAGCTTCTGGACGCCGAACTTCGACCAGGTCGCCTGGTACGAGCCGTCCCAGCCCTGGACGAACTTGTGCCAGCTGCCGCCGGAGTAGTACTTGAACCACACGTACCCCTTCTTCGGGGTGAACTCCTTGCCGTACCAGTGGGTGTAGACCTTGCCGTTCTGCTTCCAGGTCTTGCCGTAGGTGAAGGCCTTGTGGTTGCTGGAGTAGTACTTGCCCCAGCTGCTGATCGACGTGACCGACGACTGGGTGGCGGTGGCCGCCTGGGCGGCGGGGGCGACGGCGAGCCCGGTGAGGGCGATCGAGCCGGCGAGAGCGGTGGCCGCAAGGATCTTGCGCATTTCGGTTCCTCCGTGAGTCGTGCTTCCCGACACAGCTCACGTTAGGAATCCAGACATATCCGTACTGCGCACGAATGCACATAGTGCACTAGTGCACACAGCCCTACTTGAGCTTCTTGGGTTTTTCGGGCGGCGGGTTGCCGAAGACGGTGCTGATCAGCAGGATGACGCCCCACGGGCCCATGACCCACAGCGGCCAGGGGTAGATCAGGTGCTCGGACGTAAGGCTCACGATCAGCCAGATCACCCAGTTGATGCCGCTGGCCGTCGCCCAGGCGCCCCAGGCCGCCCGCATGCCCGGATGCATGCCGGTGCGCCGTGCGGGGCTCTGCGGCACCGTGGCGGGCCGGTTGCGCAGGTCCACGTCCGGCAGGTCGACCGTGAGCTTGGCCAGCTCTCCGTACGTCCTGCTCTTGTAGAGCTGCTCGAGCCGTTCGTTGAACTCGTCCATCGTGATGCGGCCCTGCGCGGTGTGCTCGCGGAGGATGGCGGCGACGCGGTCGCGGTCGGCGTCGGAGGCTCGCATCTCGGGGCTGTTCGCCATCCCACCCACTCCCGGGGGTCAGTTCTGCGGTTGGGTAAGGCGCTCTTGCCCGCCGTCCAGAGCGGTCAGCACCCAAGGACCATTATGTGTCACGGCGACACTGTGCTCGAAGTGTGCGGACTGCTTGCCGTCGACCGTCACGACGGTCCACTCGTCGGCCAGCACGCGGGTGCGCTCGGTGCCCAGGTTCACCATGGGCTCGATGGCCAGGCACATGCCCTCTTCCAGCACCGGGCCCCGGCCGGGCCGGCCGTGGTTGGCGATCCACGGGTCCATGTGCATCTCGGTGCCGATGCCGTGGCCGCCGTACTCCGGGGGGATGCCGAAGCGGCCCTGCGACTTGACGTACCGCTCCACCTCGTAGCCGATGTCGGACAGGTGGCGGCCGACCCGCAGCGCCGCGATGCCGCGCCACATGGCCTCCTCGGTGATCCGCATCAGCTCGGTGAGCTTCGGGTCCACCTCGCCGACCGGGACCGTCACGGCCGAGTCGCCGTGCCAGCCGTCCAGGATCGCGCCGCAGTCGATGGAGATGACGTCGCCCTCGCGCAGCTTCCTCGCGTCGGTCGGGATGCCGTGCACCACCTCGTCGTTCACCGACGCGCAGATCGTCGCCGGGAAACCCTGGTAGCCCTTGAACGACGGGACCGCGCCCTCGTCCCTGATCGCCTTCTCGGCGATGACGTCGAGGTCGAGCGGCGTCATGCCGGGCTCGACCGAGCGCCTCAGCAGGTCGAGCGTGCGCCCGACCACCAGGCCCGCCGCCCGCATCTTCTCCAGCTGCTCCGGCGACTTGATCTGGATGCCGTGTCTGTTCCTTTTGAACATCTTCTGCCCCCCTGGGTCTTCAACGGGCCACAATGGGGGCCCAATTCCCCCCACAATAGCCGCGAGGTGGCACGGAAACCCGTGCCACCTCCGCAAATCGCTCGTAACTGGAGCTATCCCATGAACGGGCGGATCGCCTCCATGGCCCGCTGGGTGACCTCCTCGACCGGGCCCGTGGCGTCGACCCCCACGAGAATGCCCTCGTCGGCGTAGTAGGAGACCAGCGGCGCCGTCTGCTCCTGGTAGACCTCCAGGCGGTGCCTGACGGTCTCCTCCTTGTCGTCGTCACGCTGGAAGAGCGCGCCCCCGCACGCGTCGCACTTGTCGTCCTTCTTGTCGTCGAACTCGACGTGCCAGATACGGCCGCACTGGCTGCAGGTGCGCCGGCCGGCCAGCCGCCTGACCACCTCGTCGTCGTCGACGACGAGCTCGAGTACGAGGTCGAGCGCCTGGCCCCAGTCCTTGAGCATGTCGCGCAGGATCTCCGCCTGTGCGACGTTCCTCGGGAAGCCGTCGAGCAGGAACCCGTCCTGCGCGTCGTCCTCGGACAGACGGTCACGGACCATGGCGATGGTGACCTCGTCGGGCACCAGATCACCACGGTCCATGTACGTCTTGGCCAGCTTGCCAAGATCCGTGCCCCCCGAGACGTTGGCACGGAAGATGTCACCTGTCGAGATCTTCGGGATGGACAGGTTCGATGCGATGTACTGGGCCTGTGTCCCCTTACCCGCTCCGGGGGGCCCGACCAGAACGAGACGCACTACCGCAGGAAACCTTCGTAGTTACGCTGCTGGAGCTGGCTCTCGATCTGCTTAACGGTGTCAAGGCCGACGCCTACCATGATCAGAATACTCGTCCCTCCGAACGGGAAGTTCTGGCTCGCACCGGACACCGCCAGCGCGACGATCGGGACCATGGCGATCAGACCCAGATAGAGCGAGCCCGGCGCGGTCAGACGAGTGAGCACGAAGTTCAGGTATTCAGCCGTCGGCCTGCCAGGACGGATGCCCGGAATGAACCCACCGTACTTCTTCATGTTGTCGGCGACTTCAGTGGGGTTGAACGTAATCGACACGTAGAAGTACGTGAAGAAGATGATCAACACGAAGAACGTGCCCATGTAGATCGGCGTGTCACCGGTGGCCAGGTTCTGCGAGATCCAGCGGATGAACGCGTTGTCCGTGCTCTGGAAGAGCGACGTCAGCAGCTGCGGCAGGTAGAGCAGCGAGGACGCGAAGATGACCGGGATGATGCCGGCCTGGTTGACCTTCAGCGGAATGTACGTGGACGTGCCGCCGTACATCCTGCGCCCGACCATCCGCTTGGCGTACTGGACCGGGATGCGCCGCTGCGCCTGCTCGACGAAGACCACCGCGGCGATCATGAAGACACCGACGACCATGACGACCGTGAAGGTGAACTTGTTCGCCTGGAAGATGTTGGCCAGCTCGGACGGGAAGACCGCGACGACCTGCGTGAAGATCAGGATGGACATGCCGTTGCCGACACCGCGGTCGGTGATGAGCTCACCGAGCCACATGATCACGGACGTACCGGCGGTCATGATGACCACCATCGTCACGATCTGGAAGATGTTGTCGGGGTCGAGGAGCACGTCCTGCTGGCAGTTCGGGAACAGCTGCCCGGTGCGGGCCAGGGCGATGAAGGCGGTGGACTGCAGGACGGCAAGACCGATGGTCAGATAACGCGTATACTGCGTAATCTTGGTCTGACCGGCCTGTCCCTCCTTCTTCAGCGCCTCGAGACGCGGGATCACGACGACGAGTAGCTGGAGAATGATGCTCGCGGTGATGTACGGCATGATGCCCAGCGCGAACACCGACAGCTTCAGGAGCGCACCACCACTGAAAAGCTGCACCATCCCGTAGATGTTGCCGGCGGCTCCGTTACGGGCCTGCTCGAAACAGGCGGCGAGGTTCTGGACGTGAACTCCCGGAGTCGGAAGAACCGAGCCGAGACGGAAAAGCGCGATGATGCCCAGGGTGAAGAGCAACTTTTTGCGCAGGTCCGGTGTCCGGAACGCCCGGGTAAACGCGGTCAGCACGGTCCCTCCTGCGCGCCTTTACGGCGGTGTGAGTATGCGATGGTGCGGGGATCTGCCATGTCTGTCTTAGGTCAGACGAGACGGTCAGAAGCCTGCCGTCTCGCGAACTCTAACGCACTACGGGCGTGGGGGCATTTGTCAAAGCCCCCACGCCTCGTAATAGCTCTTACAGCTCGGTAACGGAGCCACCCGCAGCGGCGATCTTCTCCTTCGCCGCGGACGAGAAGGCGTGAGCCTGAACGTTCACAGCGACGGAGATCTCGCCGGTGCCGAGCACCTTCACGAGCTGGTTCTTGCGGACAGCGCCCTTGGCGACCAGCGACTCGACGGTGACCTCGCCACCGTCGGGGAACAGCTCGCCGAGCTTGTCCAGGTTGACGACCTGGTAGGTCGTCTTGAACAGCGCGTTGGAGAAGCCCTTGAGCTTCGGCAGACGCCTCTGCAGCGGCACCTGGCCACCCTCGAAGCCGAGGGGGACCGTCGTACGGGCGTGGCTGCCCTTGGTGCCGCGACCGGACGTCTTGCCCTTCGACGCCTCGCCACGACCCTTGCGGATCTTGGACTTGTTGGCGCCGGGGGCGGGACGCAGGTCGTGAATCTTGAGCGGAGCCTTGTCAGTCATGACTAGTCGA
Organism: Nonomuraea sp. NPDC003201; assembly: GCF_053590415.1. Lineage (NCBI taxonomy): Bacteria > Bacillati > Actinomycetota > Actinomycetes > Streptosporangiales > Streptosporangiaceae > Nonomuraea > Nonomuraea sp. NPDC003201. The sequence goes on along the minus strand of NZ_JBSFTC010000125.1, from coordinate 17,665 downwards.
CCTCTTCCACCTCGACGAGGTGCGTCACCACGGAGACCATCCCGCGAATCTCGGGCCGGTCCTCCTTGACGACGACGTCGCCGATTCGCTTCAGGCCAAGCGAACGCAGCGAGTCACGCTGGTTCTGCTTGCCACCGATCTTCGAGCGAACCTGAGTGATCTTCAGGCGTGCCATGACTAGCTCACCGCCTTCGCGGCCGCCGCCTCGGCGAGACCCTCACGCTGAGCCTTCAGCATGCGGGCCGGGGCGACGTCCTCGATCGGCAGGCCACGGCGGGCGGCGATCTCCTCGGGGCGCGAGAGGCCCTTCAGAGCCGCCACGGTGGCGTGCACGATGTTGATCGGGTTGTCGGAGCCGAGCGACTTCGACAGCACGTCGTGGATGCCCGCGCACTCCAGCACCGCGCGCACCGGGCCGCCGGCGATGACGCCGGTACCGGCCGAGGCCGGACGCAGGAAGACGACGCCGGCCGCCTCCTCGCCCTGCACGGTGTGCGGGATGGTGCCCTGGATCCGCGGCACCTTGAAGAAGTGCTTCTTCGCCTCTTCGACGCCCTTGGCGATGGCCGCGGGCACTTCCTTGGCCTTGCCGTAGCCGACGCCGACCAGGCCGTTGCCGTCACCGACGACGACGAGGGCGGTGAAGCTGAAGCGACGACCACCCTTCACGACCTTGGCCACTCGGTTGATCTTCACTACGCGCTCGATGTACGAGACGCCCTTGTCGGCGGCGCCACCGCGGCGATCGTCACGACGGTCCCGCCGCTCGCCACCGGTGCCGCCACCGCGACGCGGAGCTGCAGCCATCAGTGGTTCCTCTTCTCAGTTGCCATCAGAATTCGAGCCCGCCTTCGCGGGCGCTGTCCGCCAGAGCCGCGATGCGGCCGGCGTAGCGGTTGCCACCGCGGTCGAACACGACAGCGGTGATCCCGGCTTCCTTGGCCCGCTGAGCGAGGAGCTCGCCGACCTTCTTCGCCTTCTCGGTCTTGTCCGCCTCGAGCGCGCGCAGCGACGGGTCCATGGTGGACGCGCTCACCAGCGTGTGGCCGACGGTGTCGTCCACGATCTGGACGAACATGTGACGGGTCGAACGGTTGACGACCAGGCGCGGACGCGCGGTCGTGCCGACGACGTTCTTGCGGACGCGGCGGTGACGGCGGGCCCGCGAGACGGTGCGGGCAGCCGTGTGCTTGCTGAACGCAGTCTTCGGAGCCATGCCTACTTACCAGCCTTTCCGACCTTGCGGCGGATCTGTTCGCCCTGGTAGCGCACGCCCTTGCCCTTGTACGGGTCAGGCTTGCGCAACTTGCGGATGTTGGCCGCGACCTCGCCAACCTTCTGCTTGTCGATGCCGTCCACGTGGAACAGGGTCGGCTTCTCGACGCGGAAGGTGACGCCCTCGGGGGCGTCCACGATGACCGGGTGACTGAAGCCCAGCGAGAACTCCAGCTGCGTCGGGCCCTTGGCCTGGACGCGGTAACCGACGCCGACGATCTCCAGGGACTTGGAGTAACCCTGGGTGACGCCCTGCACCATGTTGGCGATGAGCGTCCGGGACAGGCCGTGCAGCGCACGGACCTTGTTCTCGTCGTTGGGCCGGGAGACGGCGATGGCGCCGTCGTCGTCGCGAGCGACCGTGATGGGCTCGGCGACCTTGTGACTGAGCGTGCCCTTCGGGCCCTTGACCTGGACATCCTGGCCGGCGATCGTGATGTCTACGCCGCTGGGCACAGGGATGGGCAGCCGTCCGATTCTCGACATGCTGTGTTCCTCCCCTCTACCAGACGTAGGCGAGGACTTCGCCGCCCACGCCACGCTTGCCGGCCTGCTTGTCGGTCATGAGACCGGCGGACGTCGAGATGATCGCGACGCCCAGTCCGCCCAGGACTCGAGGCAGGTTGTCCTTCTTTGCATAAACCCGCAGACCGGGCTTGGAAACCCGGCGCAGGCCCGCGAGCGACCGCTCACGGGTGGGCCCGAACTTGAGCTCCACCACGAGGTTCTTGCCAACCTTGGCGTCTTCGACGGTCCAAGCCTGGATGTAACCCTCCTGCTGGAGGATCTCGGCGATGTGCGCCTTGATCTTCGAGTACGGCATCGTCACGCTGTCGTGGTACGCCGAATTCGCGTTACGCAGACGTGTGAGCATGTCTGCGATCGGGTCGGTCATCGTCATGGCCAGTGGCCTTCCTCGCCGCGGTTTCCAGTCGGCCAAGCAATGCTCTGCCGGTGGACCTTCGGCGCGGTCATGGACGCTCTTCGAGAGCGCCCGGGTCTTCTTCTGAAAATATGATCACCCAGGGGCGGCACGGAGGCCGCCCTCGGGTGCCGACGAGAAACCTGCTCGTCGACCTGCCGCTCTACTGTAAGGCCCAGTCAGGACCATAGCGGCAGGCCGCCTCGCAGATCTCTCATCGGTCTACCAGCTCGACTTGGTGATGCCGGGCAGCTCGCCCCGGTGCGCCATCTCGCGGAAGCACACGCGGCAGAGCCCGAACTTGCGGTAGACGGCGCGCGGCCGGCCACAACGCGAGCAACGGGTGTACGCCCGGACCTCGAACTTCTGCTTGCGCCCCGCCTTGGCGATCAGCGACTTCTTCGCCATTGGATCAGGCCTCCTTGAACGGGAAGCCGAGGAGCTTCAGCAGCGCCCGGCCCTGGTCGTCGTTCTTCGCCGTGGTCACGATCGTGATGTCCATGCCCCGCGGCCGGTCGACCTTGTCCTGGTCGACCTCGTGGAACATGACCTGCTCGGTCAGACCGAACGTGTAGTTGCCGTTGCCGTCGAACTGCTTGGGCGACAGGCCGCGGAAGTCCCGGATACGGGGCAGGGCCAGCGCCAGCAGGCGGTCGAGGAACTCCCACATGCGGTCGCCGCGCAGCGTGACGTGCGCACCGATCGGCATGCCCTCGCGCAGCTTGAACTGGGCGATGGACTTGCGCGCCCGGACGACGGCCGGCTTCTGGCCGGTGATCACGGTGAGGTCGCGGACGGCGCCCTCGATGAGCTTCGAGTCGCGAGCCGCCTCGCCGACGCCCATGTTGACCTTGATCTTGGTCAGCGCGGGGATCTGCATGACGTTCTCGATGCCGAACTGCTCGCGAAGCTGGGCCGCGATCTCCTCGCGGTACTTCGTCTTGAGTCGCGGCGTCGGGCGCTCGGTCTCAGTGGTCGTGGCAGTCATCAGCTGTCCTCACCCGTCTCGTCGGCCTTCTTCTCGTCGGCCTTCTTCTCGGCGGGCTTCTCGTCCTTGAGCTTCTTCACGTTCGAGACGTGGATGGGGCCCTCCATGGTCTGCACGCCGCCGGTCTTGGCGCCGCGCGGACCCTGGTGGGTCTCCTTCGAGTGCTTCTTGATCATGTTGACGCCCTCGACCACCACACGGTCCTCGTGCGGGAGCGTGGCGATGACGTGACCCTTGGCACCCTTGTCCTTGCCGGCGATGACCTTGACCAGGTCACCCTTCTTCACATGCAGCTTCGGCATTACAGCACCTCCGGGGCGAGCGAGATGATGCGCATGAACTTCTTGTCGCGCAGCTCGCGGCCGACCGGGCCGAAGATACGAGTGCCACGAGGGTCACCGCTGTCCTTGATGATGACGGCGGCGTTCTCGTCGAAGCGGATGTAGGAGCCGTCGGGCCGGCGGCGCTCCTTGACCGTGCGGACGATGACGGCCTTGACCACGTCGCCCTTCTTGACGCCCGTGCTGCCCGGCAGCGCGTCCTTGACAGTGGCGACGATGATGTCGCCGATACCGGCGTAGCGTCGGCCCGAGCCACCGAGAACACGGATGCAAAGGATCTCCTTCGCGCCCGTGTTGTCGGCGACCTTGAGCCGCGACTCCTGCTGGATCACGTTGAACTCCTGTTAGTCGCGCCGGTTCTCATTTCTGAGCCTGGCGGAACCGTCGTTGTCTTGTTCCCACGGCCACAACGCCCGTAGGCGCCGCACCGCAGGCGACGCGAGGCCCGCATGTGGCCCCGCGTCCTTGGACGCCGTCATGGGGGCTCTCAGAGCCCCCACGAGGCGCGGTATATGTCGAGAGGGAGAATTACTTCGCCTTCTCGAGGATCTCCACGACCCTCCACCGCTTGGTGGCGGAGAGGGGGCGGGTCTCCATGAGCAGCACGCGGTCGCCGACGCCACAGGCGTTGGCCTCGTCGTGTGCCTTGTACTTGGTCGTACGGCGGATGACCTTGCCGTACAGACGGTGCTTGACGCGGTCCTCAACGGCGACGACGACGGTCTTGTCCATCTTGTCGCTCACCACGAGGCCCTCGCGGACCTTGCGGAAGTTCCGCTGCTCGTTCGTCTCAGTGGTCTCGGTCTCAGCCATCGCTCGTCTCCTTCTCGACCGTGACGATGCCCAGCTCGCGCTCGCGCATCACGGTGTAGATACGGGCGATCTCGCGGCGGACGGCGCGCAGCCGCCCGTGGCTCTCCAACTGACCGGTCGCCGCCTGGAAGCGGAGGTTGAACAGCTCCTCCTTGGCCTCCTTCAGCTTCTGGACGAGAGTGTCCTCGTCCTCGAGCCGCAGCTCGCCGGCGGTCAGGCCCTTAGCCATCACGCCTCACCCACTTCACGCTTAACGATCTTGCACTTCATCGGGAGCTTGTGGATCGCGCGCTGAAGCGCTTCGCGGGCGATCGGCTCCGCCACGCCGGACAGCTCGAACATCACGCGTCCGGGCTTGACGTTGGCGATCCACCACTCCGGCGAACCCTTACCGGAACCCATGCGGGTCTCGGCAGGCTTCTTGGTGAGCGGACGGTCGGGGTAGATGTTGATCCACACCTTGCCGCCACGGCGGATGTGACGGGTCATGGCGATACGAGCGGACTCGATCTGACGGTTGGTCACGTAGGAGTGCTCAATCGCCTGGATGCCGAACTCGCCGAACGTGACCCTGGTGCCGCCCTTGGCGGCTCCGCTGCGGTCAGGCCGGTGCTGCTTGCGGTGCTTGACCCTGCGCGGGATCAGCATGGTCAGCTCCCTTCAGCACCCGGCTGCGCAGCCGGGCCGGTCTCGGGGGCGGCCTGCGAGGCCGCCTCAGTGCGGGGGGCGCGGTCGCCACGGCCGCCGCCACGACGGGGGCGGTCGCCGCCACCACGACGCGGACGGTCGCCGCCGCCACCACGACGGTCGTCGCGCTCGCGACGCTGGCCGGCACGAGCGCCGGCGGCGGCCGCCTCGCGCTCGGCGCGGCTGGTCGGAGCCTCGCCCTTGTAGATCCAGACCTTCACGCCGATGCGGCCGAAGGTCGTACGGGCCTCGTAGAAGCCGTAGTCGATGTCCGCGCGGAGGGTGTGCAGCGGCACGCGGCCCTCGCGGTAGAACTCCGACCGCGACATCTCGGCGCCGCCCAGACGACCGGAGCACTGGACACGGATGCCCTTGGCGCCGGACTTCATGGCCGACTGCATCGCCTTGCGCATGGCGCGGCGGAACGAGACACGGCTGGACAGCTGCTCGGCAACGCCCTGCGCGACGAGCTGCGCGTCGATCTCCGGGTTCTTGACCTCGAGGATGTTGAGCTGGACCTGCTTCTTGGTCAGCTTCTCCAGGTCGCCACGGATACGGTCCGCCTCGGCGCCGCGGCGGCCGATCACGATGCCGGGACGCGCGGTGTGGATGTCCACCTGCACGCGGTCCGTCGTGCGCTCGATCTCGACCTTGGAGATGCCGGCCCGCTCCATGCCCTTCTGCAGCATGCGGCGGATCGCCACGTCCTCGGCGACATAAGCCTTGTACAGCTTGTCGGCGTACCACCGGCTCTTGAAGTCGGTCGTGATGCCGAGGCGGAACCCGTGCGGGTTAACCTTCTGGCCCACTATCGGGTCCTTCCCTTCGGCTCGCGGGACTCCACGATCACGGTGATGTGGCTCGTCCGCTTGTTGATCCGATAGGCACGACCCTGGGCACGCGGGCGGAACCGCTTCAGCGTCGGGCCCTCGTCGACCCACGCCCGGCTGACGACGAGCGTCTGCGGGTCGAGGTCGAAGTTGTGCTCAGCGTTCGCCATGGCGCTGCTGAGCACCTTGTAGATCGGCTCGCTCGCCGACTGGGGAGCGAACTGCAGCACGGCCTGCGCCTCCGAAGCGGGCAGCCCGCGAATGAGGTCCACCACACGGCGGGCCTTCTGGGGCGTGACACGGACGAACCGCGCCTGAGCCCTGGCTTCCATCGCTTTCTCCTACTTCCGGGACGCTTACCGCCGGCTGCGGCGGTCTTCCTTGACGTGGCTGCGGAAGGTCCGCGTGGGGGCGAACTCTCCCAGCTTGTGACCGATCATCGACTCGGTGACGAAAACCGGGACGTGCTTGCGGCCGTCGTGCACGGCGATCGTGTGCCCGAGCATGTCGGGAACGATCATGGAGCGCCGCGACCACGTCTTGATGACGCTCTTGGTGCCCTTCTCGTTCTGGACGTCGACCTTCTTCTGAAGGTGACCGTCCACGAAGGGACCCTTCTTAAGGCTACGTGGCATTTCGGCTGCTCCTACCGCTTCTTCCTCTTGCTCCGACGACGGATGATCAGTCGGTCGCTGGCCTTGTTGGCCTGGCGGGTGCGCCCCTCGGGCTTGCCCTTCGGGTTCACCGGGTGGCGACCACCGGAGGTCTTGCCCTCACCACCACCGTGCGGGTGGTCGACGGGGTTCATCGCGACACCGCGGACGGTGGGGCGCTTGCCCTTCCACCGCATACGGCCGGCCTTGCCCCAGTTGATGTTGGCCTGCTCGGCGTTGCCGACCTGGCCCACCGTCGCCCGGCAGCGCACGTCGACCATGCGCATTTCGCCGGACGGCATACGCAGCGTGGCGTACTGGCCTTCCTTGGCGAGCAGCTGGATCTGTGCGCCCGCGGAACGGCCGAGCTTGGCGCCGCCGCCCGGACGGAGCTCCACCGCGTGGATGAAGGTACCGGTCGGGATGTTGCGCAGCGGCAGGCAGTTGCCCGGCTTGATGTCGGCAGCGGGGCCGTTCTCGATACGGTCGCCCTGCTTGATGCCGGTCGGCGCGATGATGTAGCGCTTCTCGCCGTCGGCGTAGTGGAGCAGAGCGATGTTGGCGGTGCGGTTGGGGTCGTACTCGATGTGAGCGACCTTGGCCGGAATGCCGTCCTTGTCATGCCTACGGAAGTCGATGATCCGGTAGGCGCGCTTGTGACCGCCGCCCTGGTGGCGGGCGGTGACCCGGCCGTGTACGTTACGGCCGCCCTTGCTGTGAAGGGGCGCAAGCAGCGACTTCTCGGGCGTGCTGCGGGTGATCTCGGAGAAGTCCGAGACGCTCGACCCGCGGCGACCCGGGGTCGTCGGCTTGTACTTACGGATGCCCATCTTTTTCGTTCATCCTTCGTCGGTTACATGGGTGAGCCCGCCACGCGAAAGCGCGACGGTCTCGACCCCGCGCAGGCCGTGCGGCCCGCACTCACTTCTATGGCGCTGCTAGCCGATCTGACCGAAGATGTCGATCCGATCGCCCTCGACCAGGCTCACGATCGCGCGCTTGGTGTCGGGACGCTTGCCGAAACCGGTACGGGTGCGCTTGCGCTTGCCCTGCCGGTTGATCGTGTTCACGCTGGTGACCTTGACCCCGAAGATCTGCTCAACGGCGATCTTGACCTGGGTCTTGTTCGCGGTGTTCTTCACCAGGAACGTGTACTTGTTGTTCTCATCGATCAGGCCGTAGCTCTTCTCAGAGACGACCGGCTTGATGATGATGTCGCGCGGGTCGGCGATCTTCTCCATCAGGCCTCTTCCTTCCCGCTGTCGCTCAGGCGAGCGACGACCTGGTCATACGCCTCCTGCGTGAAGACCACGTCGTCCGCCACGAGCACGTCGTACGTGTTGAGCTGCCCCGCGTCCAGCAGGTGGACCTCGGGAGCGTTACGCAGGCTCAGCCACGTCAGCTCGTCGGCCTCGTCGACGACGACGAGAACGCGCGGAGCCTGGGTGATCTTGCGCAGCGCCTCGAGGGCAGCCTTGGTCTTGGGCGTCTCGCCGGAGACCAGCGAGCTGACCACGTGGACGCGACCGCCGCCGGCCCGGTCGGAGAGGGCGCCACGCAGGGCGGCGGCCTTCATCTTCTTGGGCGTGCGCTGCGAGTAGTCGCGCGGCACGGGGCCGTGGACGGTGCCACCGCCGGTGAACTGCGGCGCACGGGTCGAGCCCTGACGGGCGCGGCCGGTGCCCTTCTGGCGGTACGGCTTCTTGCCGCCGCCGGAGACCTCACCGCGGGTCTTGGCCTTGTGGGTGCCCTGCCGGCGAGCGGCGAGCTGGGCCACGACCACCTGGTGGATCAGCGGCACGTTGACCTTGGCGCCGAAGATGTTCTCGGGCAGGTCGACGGTGCCGGCCTTCGCGCCACTGGCGTCGAGGACGTCAATAGTGGTGCTCACTTGGCAGCCCCCTTCTTGGCAGAGGTGCGAACGAGGACCAGGCTTCCGTTGGCGCCGGGGATCGCACCCTTGATCAGGATGAGGCCCTTCTCGGCGTCCACGGAGTGAACCTTGAGGCTCTGCACGGTGGTGCGGACGTTACCCATCCGACCAGCCATGCGCAGACCCTTGAAAACGCGGCCCGGGGTGGCGCAGCCACCGATGGAACCCGGCGAACGGTGCTTGCGCTGCGTACCGTGCGACGCGCCCAGACCACCGAAGCCGTGGCGCTTCATGACACCCGCGAAGCCCTTGCCCTTGCTCTTGCCCGTCACGTCGACGAACTGGCCGGCCTCGAAGGTGTCGGCCAGCAGCTCCTGGCCCAGGGTGTAGTCGCTCGCGTCGTCGGTGCGGATCTCCGCGAAGTAACGGCGCGGGGTGATGTCGTGCTTACGCAGGTAGTCGCCGAGCGGCTTGTTGACCTTCCTGGGGTCGACCTGCCCGAAGCCGAGCTGGATGGCGGAGTAGCCGTCCTTGTCGGCAGTGCGGACGCGGGTCACCACGCACGGACCGGCCTCGACCACGGTCACCGGCACCAGCCGGTTGTCCGCGTCGAAGACCTGGGTCATGCCGAGCTTCTTGCCCAGGACGCCCTTGATCGTCTTAGCCATGTCAGTGCGTTCCCTCAGAGCTTGATCGAAATGTCGACACCCGCGGGGAGGTCGAGCCGCATGAGCGAGTCAACCGTCTTGGGGGTCGGGTCGATGATGTCAATCAGCCGCTTGTGCGTGCGCATCTCGAAGTGCTCGCGGCTGTCCTTGTACTTGTGCGGCGAGCGGATGACGCAGTACACGTTCTTCTCGGTCGGCAGCGGCACCGGGCCCGCGACCTTCGCGCCAGTCCGCGTCACCGTCTCGACGATCTTCTTGGCCGAGCTATCGATGACCTCGTGGTCATAGGCCTTAAGCCGGATGCGGATCTTCTGTCCCGCCATAGTGGCCTCGGTGTCCTTCGCTGTCGTCTGAAAAAGTATCGTGCGGCCTGATGCCGCTGTATTGGTGCAGGTCGAAGCCTGCTAGACCCCACGAGGCAGACGCAGTGGATCTGCCTTTTCTTCCGTGATCCGGCAGTGACTTCGGTCATATCTCTTCGGCCGAAGCAACTGCTGGATCACGGCCTTCACATGAGGTCCCTGACGTGGTTCGGCGGTCGGCTCCGAGTCCGGGGCCGACCGCCGCCCCGACGGTCTAGCTACTTGATGATCTTCACGACCCGGCCGGCGCCGACGGTGCGGCCACCCTCACGGATCGCGAACTTGAGGCCTTCCTCCATGGCGATGGGCTGGATCAGCTCAACGCGCATTTCGGTGTTGTCGCCCGGCATGACCATCTCCGTGCCCTCGGGGAGGTTCACGACACCGGTCACGTCAGTCGTACGGAAGTAGAACTGCGGGCGGTAGTTGTTGAAGAACGGCGTGTGGCGGCCGCCCTCGTCCTTGGACAGGATGTAGACCTGGCCGTTGAACTCGGTGTGCGGGGTGGTCGTGCCCGGCTTGATGATGCACTGGCCACGCTCGACGTCGTCGCGCTTGATGCCGCGGAGCAGCAGGGCGGCGTTGTCACCGGCGTGACCCTCGTCGAGCATCTTGTTGAACATCTCGATGCTGGTGACGGTGGTGGTCGTCTTCTCCGGCTTGATGCCGATGATGTCGACCTGCTCGTTGACCTTGACGATGCCGCGCTCGATACGACCGGTGACGACGGTGCCGCGACCGGTGATCGAGAAGACGTCCTCGACCGGCATGAGGAACGGCTTGTCCGTCTCACGCGGGGGCTCGGGGACGTTCTCGTCGACGGCGTTCATCAGCTCGATGATGCTGTCGGCCCACTTCTGGTCGCCCTCGAGAGCCTTGAGAGCGGAGACGCGGACGACGGGCAGGTCGTCGCCGGGGAACTCCTGAGCGGACAGGAGCTCACGGACCTCAAGCTCGACGAGCTCGAGGATCTCCTCGTCGTCGACCATGTCGGCCTTGTTGAGGGCCACGACGATGTAGGGGACGCCGACCTGGCGGGCCAGGAGGACGTGCTCCTTCGTCTGCGGCATCGGGCCGTCGGTGGCGGCGACCACGAGGATGGCGCCGTCCATCTGAGCGGCACCGGTGATCATGTTCTTCACGTAGTCGGCGTGACCAGGGCAGTCAACGTGAGCGTAGTGACGCTTCTCCGTCTGGTACTCGACGTGCGCGATGGAGATCGTAATGCCGCGAGCCTTCTCCTCGGGCGCCTTGTCGATCTTGTCGAACGGGGTCGCCTTGTTCAGCTCGGGGAAACGGTCGTGAAGCACCTTGGTGATCGCCGCGGTCAGCGTGGTCTTGCCGTGGTCGATGTGTCCAATGGTGCCGATGTTCATGTGCGGCTTAGTCCGCTCGAACTTGGCCTTGCCCACTGGTTCTCTCCTTGAGAATCTGACTGACTTTCGTCTACACACTCGGGCCCGGGAACTCCCGAACCCCTTGGCGGCGGGGTGGCTCTCACCACCCCACCAGGGACCAGGACTTCTATTCGCCCCGGGCCTTCGCGACGATCTCCTTGGCGATGCCCGGGGGCACCTCCGAGTAGGAGTCGAACTGCATGCTGTAGCTCGCGCGCCCCTGCGTCTTGCTACGCAGGTCACCCACGTAGCCGAACATCTCAGACAGCGGCACGAGCGCCGTGACGACACGGGCGCCGGCCCGCTCGTCCATAGACTGGATCTGTCCGCGGCGACCGTTGAGGTCACCGATGACATCACCCATGTAGTCCTCGGGCGTGGTGACCTCGACGGCCATCATCGGCTCGAGAAGCACTGCGTCCGCCTTGCGCGCGGCCTCCTTGAAGGCCATCGAGCCGGCGATCTTGAACGCCATTTCCGAGGAGTCGACGTCGTGCGCGGCACCGTCGACGAGCGTCACCTTCACGCCCACCATCGGGTAGCCGGCCAGCACGCCGAACTCGGCGGCCTCCTGGGCGCCCGCGTCGACCGACGGGATGTACTCCCTCGGGACACGACCACCAGTGACCTTGTTCTCGAACTCGTAGCCGTCGTTGCCCTCACCCAGCGGCTCGAGGTTGATGATCACCCGCGCGAACTGACCGGAACCACCGGTCTGCTTCTTGTGGGTGTAGTCGAGCTTCTCCACCTTGCGGCGGATGGTCTCGCGGTAGGCCACCTGCGGGCGGCCGACGTTGGCCTCGACCTTGAACTCGCGACGCATACGGTCGACGAGGATCTCCAGGTGAAGCTCGCCCATGCCCCAGATGACCGTCTGACCGGTCTCCTCGTCACGGCGAACCTGGAAGGACGGGTCCTCCTCGGCCAGCCGCTGGATGGCGGTCGACAGCTTCTCCTGGTCGCCCTTGGTCTTGGGCTCGATGGCGACGTTGATGACCGGAGCCGGGAACGTCATCGACTCGAGCACGACCTGGTTGGCCGGGTCGGACAGGGTGTCGCCGGTCGTGGTGTCCTTCAGACCCATGACCGCGACGATCTGGCCGGCGATCGCCGTCGGGCGCTCCTCGCGCTTGTTGGCGTGCATCTGGTAGATCTTGCCGATCCGCTCCTTCTTACCCTTCACAGAGTTGACGACCTGTGAACCGGTCTCGAGCGTGCCCGAGTAGATGCGGATGTAGGTGAGCTTGCCCAGGTGCGGGTCGCTCGCGATCTTGAAGGCCAGAGCGGAGAACGGCTCGGTCGGGTCGGCGTGACGCTCGATGACCTTGTCCTCGTGGCCGACCGCGTGGCCCTTGAAGGCCGGGATGTCGGTCGGGGCCGGGAGGAAGGCGACGATCGCGTCGAGCAGGGGCTGCACGCCCTTGTTCTTGAACGCGGTGCCGCAGAGCACCGGGTTGATGGCGCTGGCCAGCGTGGCGCGGCGGATGGCCGCGACCAGCTGCTCCTCGGTGGGCTCGACGCCCTCGAGGAAGAGCTCCATCAGCTCGTCGTCGTTCTCGGCGACCGTCTCGATGAGCCGGTCACGCCACTCGCGAGCGGCCTCGGCGTGGTCGGCCGGGATGTCGACGGTGTCGTACATCTCGCCCTTGGCCGCCTCGGCGCTCCAGAGGTAACCCTTCATCTTGATGAGGTCGATGACGCCCTTGAAGTCGGCCTCAACGCCCCAGGGAAGCTGGATGACAGCCGGGGTCGCGCCCAGACGGCTGATCATCATGTCGACGCAGCGGTGGAACTCCGCGCCGACACGGTCCATCTTGTTGACGAAGCAGATCCGGGGGACGTCGTAGCGGTCAGCCTGGCGCCACACCGTCTCCGACTGCGGCTCGACACCCGCGACGCCGTCGAACACGGCGACGGCACCGTCGAGGACGCGGAGCGAACGCTCCACCTCGATGGTGAAGTCGACGTGACCCGGGGTGTCGATGATGTTGATGGTGTGACCGATCCACTCACAGGTGGTCGCGGCAGACGTGATCGTGATGCCGCGCTCCTGCTCCTGCTCCATCCAGTCCATCGTGGCAGCGCCCTCGTGGACCTCACCGATCTTGTAGTTGATACCGGTGTAGAACAGGATGCGCTCGGTCGTGGTGGTCTTGCCCGCGTCGATATGGGCCATGATCCCGATGTTTCGGACCTTGGCCAGGTCAAGAGCGGTCGTGGTGGCCACTTCTCTCGCGTCCTCGTCGTCTCGTCGAACCCGCCGGGGTTACCAGCGGTAGTGGGCGAAGGCCTTGTTGGACTCGGCCATCTTGTGGGTGTCCTCGCGCTTCTTGACACTCGCCCCAAGGCCGTTGCTGGCGTCGAGGAGCTCGTTCATGAGGCGCTCGGTCATGGTCTTCTCGCGGCGGGCGCGGGAGTACTGCACCAGCCAGCGCAGGGCCAGGGTGGTGCTGCGCGCGGCGCGCACCTCGACCGGCACCTGGTACGTGGCACCACCGACGCGGCGGCTGCGGACCTCGAGGGTCGGCTTGACGTTGTCGAGCGCGCGCTTCAGGGTGACGACCGGGTCGTTGCCGGTCTTCTCCCTGCAGCCCTCGAGGGCGCCGTACACGATGGACTGCGCGATGGAGCGCTTGCCGTCGAGAAGCACCTTGTTGATCAGGGCGGTCACCAGGGGCGAGCTGTAAACCGGGTCAGACATGAGCTGACGACGGCCAGGAGAACCCTTGCGAGGCATTGTTAGCTCTTCTCCTTCTTCGCGCCGTAGCGGCTGCGGGCCTGCTTGCGGTTGCGGACACCCTGGGTGTCCAGCGAGCCGCGGATGATCTTGTAGCGAACACCGGGCAGGTCCTTCACACGACCGCCACGCACGAGCACGATGGAGTGCTCCTGCAGGTTGTGGCCCACACCGGGGATGTAGGCCGTGACCTCGATGCCGTTCGTGAGTCGAACGCGGGCCACCTTGCGCAGTGCCGAGTTGGGCTTCTTCGGGGTCGTGGTGTACACGCGCTGGCACACGCCGCGCCGCTGCGGACTCCCCTTGAGGGCAGGAGTCTTGGTCTTCGAGACCTTGTCCTGCCGGCCCTTGCGGACCAACTGCTGAATAGTGGGCACTGCCACTCCGTTTCGTGCCTTGGCCGGTGTTTCGTCAGTTGTGATGCATTTCGCAGGTGCTGCCGGTGTCATGACCTGCTGATTTTTCTTGTCTCGGTGCCCCCGCGCTCGGGCGTGTCGCGCTATTCACGCAGACGTCCCGCGAGGTTTACGAGCCAGGAAGCCGTCCCGCGCTCGTAATGAGCGCACGGTCGAGAGCCCGCTAGAGACGGGCACGAAGCTCAAGACTACCCAGGCCTCTGCGACACGTCAAAGCGGCGCGGCAAAGCGGACAAGCCTTGCCACTCCAGGACGCCGAGACCGTTTTCATCAGTGCTCGGCTACTGCTCCGGATCCATGATATCGGGATGGAGGGGCGAACTGTGACGGGTTCGCAAGGACTGCCAGGGCAGCCGTTTGCATGGCGGTGACCCCTGCCCTCAACGTGGGCACGGGATCGGGGCGGAAAGTCCCGGTATGCGGGCGTCCGACCAGGCCAGCGGGTGGGGCCGCGCCCACGTACCAGTACACGGAAGGGACGCCGTAGAGGGGGAAATCCTCGCAGGCCGAGCCGCCGGGGGCGGTGACGACCGTGCCGAGCGCGGCCTCGTGGGCCCGGCGTACCAGAGCGGTGGCGGCGGGGTCGTTCGCGCCGGGCGGCACCCTGGAGACCACGATGACGCCGGCTCCCGCCGTCTCCTCCGCCAGGCGCGCGACGCGGGCGACGGCCCGGGTCACCGCGTCCTCCGTCGCGGCCCTGACCGTGATCCCCGCCTCGGCGACGGTGGGGACGACGTTCGCGCGCTCGCCCGCGTGCAGCGTCCCCACGGTGACGACCGCCTGGTCGAACGCCGTCTGATCGAGCCGGTGGACGAGCGCGGCGACGGCCGCGACCGGATTGCGCCCGACGACCCGGCCGACGTCTCCGGCGTGCCCGCCGTCTCCTGTGACGACGACGCGAAGTTCGGCACCGGCCGCGGTGGGCGGCTCCGGGTACGCGATCAGGCCCGCGGGGAACGGCGAGACGTGCTGGGCCAGCGCCACGTCCGGTACGCCGAACCGCTCGTACAGGCCGTCGGCCAGCATCGCCGCAGCGCCCTCCAGCGTCTCCTCCGCGGGCTGCCCGATCACGAGCACCGTGCCCCGCCAGTCGTCCGAGGTGGCCAGCCGCCGGGCGGCGCCGGCCAGGCAGGCGAGGTGGAGGTCGTGACCGCAGGCGTGGGAGACCGGGACCGTCCTGCCGTCGGGGGTCGTCGCGGTGGCGGTGCTCGCGTACGACAGGCCGGTCTCCTCCTTGACGGGGAGCGCGTCCAGCTCGGCTCTGAGCATGACCGTGATCCCGTCGCCACGGCACAGCCTCCCGACCACCCCATGGCCGCCGACCCCGGTCGTGACCTCGTACCCGGCCGCGGCCAGCCGCCCCGCCAGGCGATCGGCCGTCCTGGCCTCCTGCCAGGACAGCTCGGGGTGGGCGTGCAGGTCGGCCCGGAAGATCGCCAGGTCACGCAGCTCGGCGGACACGGGAGACGACCCGGGCCGAGCGGGAGATGGTGGTGGCGGCGCGGGAGACGGCTCGGGTGGCGCGGGGGACGGTTCGGTGGTCATGGGAAGGGGTGCGGGTCGGGGTTGAGGTCGGCCGGGGTCAGGGGTGCGGCGCGGTGGCCGAGTCGGTACGGCACCTCCAGCGGACGCGTCAGACCGCGCACCCTGCGGTTGCGGTGGCCGAAGGTCATCGGGAGCGTGCCGGGGACCAGCACCTTGACGCAGGAGAAGCCGCGGGCCCGATGCTCCGGCGTGGTCTGGTCGATGACGACGACGTCCATGCCCTCGGCGAGGAAGCGGTCCACCACCCGCGTGACGTCGAGATCACCGGACACGGTGAACGCCTCCATGTCGGGCAGGCGTCGCATGGCCGTGCCCTCGGTCAGGAACGAGAGCCGGTCGAAGGCGGCGTCGGCGCCGTACAGGGTGGAGTGGTCGTGCATCGTGGCCACCAGATCAGGATTTGTCACCATCTCCTGGGCTCGGTGGACCTCGTCCGGATATCGCCGGATCAGGTCGGCCAGCAGCGGCCCGAGCTCGCTCAGCGCGCTGAGCACCGCCTTCTCCGGCACCAGATGGGCCCCGGCGGCGCACACCATGCGCGGCCTGCCCGGGTCGCCGTCCTGCCGCACGCCCATCGACCACACGCTGGGGACGCCGTGCTCCATCGTCGTGTCGTACAGCTCGACCCGGTAGCCGGTCTCCGCGGTGATCGCGGCGGCCTGGAGCGGGATGGTGCGATCCCGTGCCGTGCCGGGGTCGATCCGGGGCACCGGGAGCCGCCCGTACCAGGTCATGAGGAAGGCGTCCCGCTCGACCGTCTCCAGCAGCCCGTAGAGCAGGGCCTCGGCCATGCTGCCGCCGAGCGCGCACCCGTTCGAGATCTCGAACAGGAACGGCCGCTCCCGCCCCCGTACGTAGTAATAGGCCAGGCTCTCCGGCACGAGGATCGGCGTCCGCCGGCCGAAGGAGTACCCCCACACCCAGTCGCAGACGGCGTCCTCGGTGAACGGCCGGAACGCGAACCCCTCCCTCTCGTAGGACGAGGTGTCGTGCTCGCCCAGCGTTCGCGGGTCGAGCGCGTCCGCGGCCACCTCCGCGTAGGAGGCCCGTACGCGGGTGCGCTTGCCGCCGGGCTCGACACCGCCCCACCGTTCGAGCGCTTCGAGCACGGCGGTGACCTCGCTGGCCCGGTAGCCGCGGGTGCGGCCCACACCGGGCTCCGAACCGCCCTCGAACCGCAGCGGCAGCATCGCCCCGGCGATCACCAGGCCGCCGAGCGTGTCCCGGACGAGGGGTCTGATCAGCCCGCATTCGCCGTCCACGTACGTGTCGAGCAGCGCGCCGTGCTCGGCCAGCACATCCCTGACCCGGTAGCCGGGAGGTCGCGGAGCGGCGCCGGGCTCGAACACGGCGGACGCGCGGTCGTCGTCCGGCAGGCCGCCGCAGTCGGGGCAGTGGGGTTCCGGCAGGAACGTGTGGCGTTCGGCGGTGAGCCTGCGCAGGTCGACGTACCAGACGGCGCACCCTGGGCCCTCTGCGGCGTGCGCGGCCAGGGCCGCGATCGTGCGGGCGGCCAGGCGGCCGAGGTACGGGGAGGCCCGCTCGGCGAGTTCGGGGCCGTGGACGGCCAGGACGGCGGCCCGATCGGCGCTGTCGGTCCTGACCCGGTCCCGGCGGGTCTCGAAGCAGGTCAGGCAGCCGGGTTCGCCGGGCCGTCGCAGCGGCCCGATGACGGCGACCCCGTACTCGACCCACACGGGCAGCCACGCGGCCCCGTCGTTCCGGGGACCGCGCGCCCAGCCGTCGCAGGCGGTGATCGTCACCTCTTCCCGCCCGTCGCGGTCCTTCAGCGCGATCGTGATCTCCTCGGCCAGCAGGCCCGTCCCCATGACCTCAGCCATGGAGCGCCTCCGTGACGACGCGGACGACGTGCGGCATGAGCGCGTGTACCTCCCGGTCGTGATCCAGCGGAACGGCGCTGACCCGCAGCCCGGCGCCGGCCAGGGCGGCGGCGAGCTCCCCGGCGCCGAGCCCCGTCGCCTCCGTGTCGACGACGATCGGCGGCTCCTGCGCGACGGCCGGGCACAGCTCGGGCAGGGGCGCGGAGCCGGGAATGCCCTGGTACGCGGCCAGGATCCCTTCGAGCGTGGCCCGCAGCGCGGCCAGGGGCGTGACGCCCGCCGCCCGCGCCACCAGCCGCCCGGCGAGCGTCCCGGCG
>NZ_JBSFTC010000124.1:17994-30622 GCF_053590415.1 Nonomuraea sp. NPDC003201 | reverse complement strand
GCGGCCGCCGCGCCACGCGGGCAGCCCCACGGCGGCCAGCACCACCAGGGCCGTGCCCGCGACGATGGCCAGCACGGGGATCGGCGCCACGGACGTCGCGCCGAGCATCGCCGCCATCACGCCCCAGCCCACCACGGCGCCGATCGCGACGCCGAGCAGGCCCAGCGCGCCGTGCTCGGCCAGGAGCAGCAGCGCGAGCTGGCCCCTGGTGAAGCCCATCGACTTGAGCGTGGCCAGGTCGCGGAGCTGGGCCAGCACCCGGCCGCCGGCCGCGTTGGCCAGGGCGAGCGCGGCGGCCACCAGCCCGACCACGCCGAACAGCGCCAGCAGCGTGCCCAGCAGCCGGTTGTCCAGCTCCATGGCGGCCCTGACCTCGCGCCAGGTGTAGACCCGCTGGAGCTTGTCCTCCAGCATGACGACCACGCGCTGCGAGACGACCTGCGTGGCGTCGGGGTCGGCCAGGCGCAGCCCGGTCACCCACTCGCTGCGGCCCAGCATGGGCTCGATGCGGTCGAGCATGACGGGCAGCACGTAGGCCAGGCCGGGCGTCCACTGGGGGTAGAAGCCCTGCTCGGCGGAGTCGGCGATGCCGCGTACGTACAGGGTGTGGCGCTTGCCGCTGAGCGCGATGATCGTGAAGGGCGCGCCGATCCTGAGCCGCAGCGAGGTCGCGAACGAGCGCTCGACGACCACGCCGTCGGGCTGGGAGGGATCCAGCCACCTGCCCTCGGCCACCAGCGGGTGCGCCACCTGCGGCGGCGTGGCGGGCATCGCGCGCAGCGCCGCGGGCTCCTTCTTGCCCTCCTGCGCCACGGTCACGGGCGCCGAGCGGTACGGGCCCGCGATCTGCGTCACGCCGTCGATGCCGCTCAGGTCAGCCTGGGGGCTGTCGTCGGTGTAGAGCCAGACGTGGGCGCCGTCGGTCTGGGCGAACAGGCTGCGCCACGGGTTGGTGCCCTCCTCGAGCAGGGTCGCCGCGGTGATCAGCGCGGCCACGATCCCGGCCACGGTCAGCACCGTCAGCAGCGCCTGGCCCTTCCGGGCCCGCAGGTCGGCCTTGATCCACCGGCTCCCCGCCAAAGTGGCACTCACAGGCCCTCCTTTGTCGGGCCTGTGAGTGCTGCCCTGCTGTGTCCGATTGTTCGCTCGCTCACCTGAGGTCGATCACCTCGCCGGCCGTGCGCGTGCGGCGGCGCGCGATGCGGCCGTCGTCCACGATCTCCCCGTCGAACAGCGACACCAGCCGGTCGGCCAGGCTCGCCACGCGCGCGTCGTGGGTGACCATCACGATCGTCTGGCCCTCCTTGTGGACGTCGCTGAGCAGGCGGAGCACGTCGCGGGTGTTGCGGCTGTCGAGGTTGCCGGTGGGCTCGTCGGCCAGCAGCACGCTGGGCTGGTTGGCCAGCGCCCTGGCCAGCGCGACCCGCTGCTGCTCGCCTCCGGAGAGCTGGGCGGGCGAGGCGTCGGCGCGGTCGGTGAGGTTGAGCGCGCCGAGCAGGCCCTCCCTGCGCTCGCGGGCCACCTTGGGGGAGGCCCCGGCCAGCAGCGCGGGCAGCTCGACGTTGTCGCCCACGGTCATGTTGGCGACGAGGTTGAAGAACTGGAAGACGAACCCGACCTTCTTGCGCCGCAGCAGCGCCCAGGCGCTCTCCGAGAGCGTGTCGACGCGCTTGCCGTCGAGCCAGATCTCGCCGCTCGTCCTGGTGTCGAGCCCGCCCAGCATGTGGACGAGCGTGGACTTCCCGGAGCCGGACGGACCCATGATCGCGACGAACTCACCCGGCTCGACCTGCAGGTCCACGCCGCGTACGGCAGGCACGGGCACTGCGCCATCCTGGTAGATTTTGACCAGATTGACCGTTTTCACAACCGTGCTCATGCCAGATCCTCCTGGCAACGCTCCAGCCAGTCAAGGTCCGCCTGCAGGTGGAGCATGGCGCCCTCGATGAGGAGGATGGCCACCCGGTCGGTCGGCGCAGTGCGGGCCAGGAGGTCGTTGAGATCGCCCATGAGCGACAGGTAGTGGCGGCGCTGACGGCTGATCAGCGCCATCCGGTCGGCTATGCCGGTGAGCGGGGCCAGCACGAGCTTCATGAAGAACTCGTCGCGCACCCTGGGGCCCTCGGTGGGCTCGTCCACCCAGAGGGTGAGCACGTCCCGGCCCTTGGCGGTGAGGTAGTAGACCTTCTTGTTGGGCCGGTTGGACTGCTCCACGTCCACCGCCCGGACGAGGCCGTCCTTCTCCAGCCTGCCGAGCGTGACGTAGATCTGGCCGATGTTGGGGGACGGATAGGCGCTGCCGAACGTCTGCTCCAGCGCCTGTTTGAGCTCGTACCCATGGGCCGGCTCCTTAGCCAGGAGCGCCAGCAGGTGAAGCCGCACCGCCCCACCTCCCCGCCGTGTTACGAACGCGTTACGTATCAAGCCGTTGACCTACAGATTACATGTGTGCATAACATGAATGCATCTACCTAACACGTATGTAAATCACTCTGAACGTGGAGGAAACAGAGTGCGCTCGCTCACGCTCTCCCTGGTCGTCCTCCTGGCGGCGGCCGGCTGCGCGCCCGCGAGCAATGAGGGCGGCGGCGAAACCGGCACGGGCGGCACAGGCCCCATCACGTTCGCCACCGGTCGCGACACCACGGCGTACCTGCAACCCTTGCTGGACCGCTGGAACCAGGCCCACCCGGCCGAGAAGGTGACGCTGCTGGAGCTGCCCGAGGCCGCCGACGAGCAGCGCGCTCAGATGGTGGCCAACCTCCAGGCCAAGAGCAGCCGGTACGACGTACTGGGGCTCGACGTGGTGTGGACTGCCGAGTTCGCGGAGAACGGCTGGATCATCCCCCTGGAGCGCGGGTTGTTCCCGCTCGACAGGTTCCTGCCGCCCGTCGTGGAAACGGCGGTCTACAAGAACAAGCTCTGGGCCGTCCCGTACACGAGCAACGCAGGGTTGCTCTACTACCGGACCGACCTGGTCAAGAAGCCGCCACGGACGTGGGCCGAGCTTCGCGACCAATCCCGCCAAATAATGAAAAAGAACGATATTGGAGGCTATGCCGGGCAGTTCCTGGCGTATGAAGGGCTCACCGTCAACTTCTCCGAGGCCCTGCAGTCCGCCGGCGGGCAGATCGTCAGCAAGGACGGCACGGAGGTGACCCTCGATCCGGCCAAGACGCGCATCGCACTCGACTTCCTGCTCCAGGGCCTGCGCGAGGGCTGGATCCCCAAGGAGTCACTGAGCTACAAGGAGGAGGAGACGCGCCTGGCCTTCCAGGAGGGCCGGCTCGCCTTCGCCCGCAACTGGCCGCACGGCTACGGCCCGGCCAGGGCGAAACTGGGCGACAAGCTGGGGGTGACCCGGCTGCCGGGGCTCAACGGCCCCGGGTCCAGCACGCTGGGCGGCGCCAACCTCGCCATCAGCGCGTACTCCAAGCATCAGCACACGGCGCAGGAGTTCATCCGCTACTTCACCAGCCTGGAGAACGAGCGCCGCGTCCTCACCGAGGGCTCCTTCCCGCCCGTGTGGACCGAGCTCTACGACGACCCCGCCCTGATCAAGCGCTTCCCCTACCTGCCCGTGCTCAAGGAGAGCATCCTCGCCGCCAAGGCACGGCCGGTGAGCGCCAACTACAACCAGCTGAGCCTGGTGATCGCCAGTTCGGTCGCCAAGGCGCTCGGCAACCCCTCCACCGAGTCCGCGGACGACGCCGCGGTCTCCATGAAGTCCGAAATCGAAGAGATCATCAGAACACAGTGAGGCAACCATGCGAAACGCCAGAGCAGCAGCAATCCTGGCCGGGCTCGCGGTAGCCGTCGCCGCCTGCGGCAACGCCCCGACGACCACCTCGCCGTCCACCGACGCTTCCGGCTCCGCGTCGGCCCCCGCCGCCGGCGCCAAGCCGCTGCAGGGCGTGAAGCTCGAGGTCGCCGCCAAGTGGACCGGCGACGAGCAGAAGAACTTCGAGCAGGTTCTCAAGGCCTTCACCGAGAAGACCGGCGCGAAGGTCACGTACGCCTCCACCGGTGAGGACACCGGCGCCTACCTCGGCCCGCGCATCCAGGGCAAGAACCCGCCGGACGTCGCGATCCTGCCGCAGCCGGGCCTGGTGCAGCAGTACGCCGACCAGAGCGCGCTCATCCCGCTGACCGACGACGTCGTCAAGGAGGTGGACACCAACTACACCCCGTACTGGAAGGAGCTCGGCTCCGCCAGCGGCAAGGTGTACGGCGTGCTCATCAAGGCGGCGCACAAGTCGCTGGTCTGGTACCGGGCGCAGGCGTACGACGACGCGGGCGTGCAGCCGGCCACCACCTGGGACGAGCTGGTCAAGAACGCTCAGACCATCGCCGACTCCGGCACCGCGCCGTTCTCGTTCTGCGGCGCGTCCGGCTGGACGCTGACCGACCTCTTCGAGAACGTCTACCTGTCCACCGCCGGGCCGGAGAACTACGACAAGCTCTCCAAGCACGAGATCCCGTGGACGGACCCGACCGTGACCACCGCGCTGGAGAAGATCGCGCAGATCGCGGGCAAGAAGGAGTTCGTGGTCGACGGCAACGCCGGCGCCCTGCAGACCGACTTCCCCGGCTGCGTGACCAAGGTCTACGGCGACAAGAAGGCCGCCATGGTGATCGAGGCCGACTTCGTGGCCGTCTCCGCGGCGCAGTCGAAGGCCAAGGTGGGCGAGGAGGCCAAGTACTTCCCGTTCCCCAAGGCCGGTGACACGGCCCCCGTCGTCCTGGGCGGCGACGTCGCGGTCGCGATGAAGGACTCCCCCGGCGCGATGGCGCTGCTGCAGTTCCTGGCCTCCAAGGAGGGTGGCGAGATCTGGGCCAAGCTGCCCGGCTACCTGTCGCCCAACAAGAACGTCTCCCCCGACAACTACCCCGACGAGCTGACCAAGCAGCTCGGCCAGACGATCGTCTCGGCCGGCGACGCCGTCCGCTACGACATGTCCGACCTGGCGCCGAGCGCGTTCGGCGCCACCGACGGCAAGGGCGAGTGGAAGGCGCTGCAGGACTTCCTGCGCAACCCGAGCGACATCAAGGGCACTCAGACCACACTGGAAGCCGAGGCCAAGAAGGCCTGGAAGAAGTAAAGAGGTAAGGCCGTGACCGAACGGTTGGACGGCCCGCAGGTCTCGTCCGCGGACACCGCGGACGAGCCCTCCACCGGACCGGCTGAAACCCCCCGTACGCAACGACGCCTCGGCCCCTCGCCGGCGGTCGCCATCGCCTTCCTCCTCCCGGCGGCGGTGCTGCTGGGCATCTGGGTGGTCTACCCGATCGTCTACTCCATCTTCCGGAGCCTGTTCGACTCGGCGGGCACCGGATTCGTGGGACTGGGCAACTACGCCACGATCTTCACCGACTCCGGCATGCTCACCACGATCCGCAACAACCTCATCTGGGTTGTCATCGCGCCGATCGTGGTGACCACGCTGGGCCTGATCTTCGCGGTCCTGACCGAGCGGATCAGGTGGTCGACGGCGTTCAAACTGATCGTGTTCATGCCCATGGCGGTCTCCCTGATGGCGGCGGGCGTGATCTTCCGCTTCGTCTACGAGCAGGACCCCGCCAAGGGCGTGGCCAACGCCGTGCTCACCACCGTGCACGACACGTTCTCCTCCTCGCAGGGCTACCCGGAGGCGCGCCCGCGCGAGGGCGACCAGTCGCCGGTCGCCGCCGACGGCGGCGCGGTCGTCACCAAGCAGCCCGCCCAGGCGGGTCAGCCGGTGCTGATCCCGATCGTGGGCGTCAAGCCGAACGCCCTGCCGAGCAACGCCCAGACCGCCAAGGCCCCCGCGGCCGGCGACGGCCTCTCGGGGACCGTGTGGTTCGACTTCACGCCGGGAGGCGGCGGCAAGAACGGCGAGGTGGACGCCTCGGAGAAGGGCCTGCCGGGCATGACCGTCGAGGCGGTGCAGAACGGCAAGGTCGCCGCGACCGCCACGACGGCCGACGACGGCTCGTTCCGCTTCCAGGGCCTGTCCGCCGGCTCCTATGTCGTACGACTCCCGCAGTCGAACTTCCAGGCCGCCTACAAAGGCCTGAGCTGGCTCGGCCCGACACTCATCACCCCGGCGATCATCGGCGCGTTCGTGTGGGTGTGGGCCGGTTTCGCCATGGTGCTGATCGCGGCGGGGCTCGCGGCGATCCCGCGTGACGCGCTGGAGGCGGCCCGCATCGACGGCGCCTCGGAGTGGCAGGTGTTCCGCAAGATCACCGTGCCGCTGCTGTCGCCGGTGCTGCTCGTCGTCTTCGTGACGATGATCATCAATACGCTGAAGGTGTTCGACCTTGTCTTCATCATCGCCCCGGCCTCGGTCCAACCCCAGGCGAACGTGGTCGCGCTGGAGATGTGGCGCGTGGCGTTCGGTGGCGGGAACAACCAGGGTCTGGGCAGCGCGCTGGCCGTCTTCCTGCTCGTTCTGGTCCTCCCCTTCATGATCATGAACATTCGCCGGTTCAGGAGGGACGAATCATGACGACAGCCACGGCTACCGCCCCTTCGGGGCTGGAGACGGGCGCGCCACGCAGGAGCGTGGTGAGCAAGATCGTGGACCGGATCGGCGGCGGAGCCGTCCAGGTGATCATGATCCTGCTGGGCCTGTTCTGGCTGGTGCCGACGCTGGGCCTGCTCGTCGTCTCGATGCGTACGACGGACGTCAACACCTCCGAGGGCTGGTGGACGATCTTCACCAAGCCTGCCGAGCTGACCCTCGCGAACTACAAGGATCTGCTGGCCAGCGGCTTCACGGCGTCCTTCTGGAACACCGTGCTGATCACGGTGCCGACCACGGTCCTGGTGATCGGCATCGCGGCCATGGCCGCCTACGCGTTCGCGTGGATGGAGTTCCCCGGGCGTGACGGGGCGTTCCTCGTCGTGGTCGGGCTGCTGATCGTGCCCATCCAGATCGCGCTGATCCCCGTCGCGTCCTTCTACGGAGGCATCGGGATCTTCGGCTCGATCCCGGGCGTGGTGCTGTTCCACACGGCGTTCGGCCTGCCGTTCGCCATCTTCCTGCTGCGCAACTTCTTCGTCGGCATCCCGTCCTCGCTGCTGGAGGCGGCGCGGATGGACGGGGCGCCGGAGTGGAAGATCTTCGTGTCGGTGGTGTTCCCGCTGGGCAAGCCCGCCATCGCCTCGCTGGGCATCTTCCAGTTCCTGTGGGTCTGGAACGACATGCTCATCGCGCTGGTCTTCGCCAACACCGACAACCAGCCGATGACCAAGGCCCTGCAGTCCCAGATGCGGCAGTTCGGATCGAACGTGGACATCCTCTCGTCCGGTGCGTTCCTGTCACTGCTCATCCCGCTGGTCCTGTTCTTCGCCTTCCAGCGGTACTTCGTCCAGGGCATGATGGCCGGATCCGTGAAGTGATCAAGGTGCCCGCGCGGATCGCGCGGGCACCTTGTGATCATTCTGGTACGGCTGGACCCGACGTTTCGGCAGCAAGCCGTACCAGACCTAGATAAGCTCAACGGCCATGGCCGGTCGTCCACTGAACGAAGTCGTCGAAGCCGGATGGGCCAGTGCGCTTGAGCCCGTCTCCGAGCAGATCTCCCTGATGGGCGAGTTCCTGCGCAAGGAAATCGCCGATGGCAGGCAGTACCTGCCCGCGGGCGCGCACGTGCTGCGCGCTTTCAACCAGCCCTTCGACGACGTCAAGGTGCTGATCGTGGGTCAGGACCCCTACCCCACGCCCGGCCACCCGGTCGGGCTGTCGTTCTCGGTGGCGCCCGAGGTGCGGCCGCTGCCCGGCAGCCTGGTCAACATCTACAAGGAGATGGAGACCGACCTCGGCCTCCCCCGCCCCGCCAACGGCGACCTGACGCCGTGGGCCGAGCAGGGCGTCCTGCTCCTCAACAGGGTCCTCACCGTGATGCCCGGCAAGCCCGCCTCCCACCGGGGCAAGGGCTGGGAGCAGGTCACCGAGCAGGCCATCCACGCCCTCGTGGCGCGCAACAAGCCGATGGTGGCCATCCTCTGGGGCCGCGACGCCCGCAACCTGGCCCCGATGCTCGGCAATGTGCCCCGCGTCGAGTCCGCTCATCCCTCCCCTCTCTCCGCGCGCAGCGGCTTCTTCGGCTCGCGTCCCTTCAGCCGGGCCAATGAGCTGCTGGAACAGCAAGGCGCGGCACCTGTCGAGTGGAAGCTGCCCTAGAGTCGTCGCCATGAGTGATGAACCGAAGTTCCTGCGTCTCACGGTCGAGCTGACCGTCGAGGTGCTTGACGTGGACGCTTTGCAGGCGGCGGCGCTGGCCGAGATCCGGCACCCGGACGCCGACCTCACCGCCGAGGAGCGCACCGAGCAGGCCGAGCTGGTCAGCTCCGACGAGACGGGCGCCTCGGCGCTGCAGTGGCTCATCGAGCCGGACCACGTGCTGCAGCTTGTCGACCACATCAACGAGATCGAGCCGCGCGAGGCCGTCCTCGGGGTGGAGCCCTCCGAGGGGCCCAGCGAGGACGAGGACGAAGAGGAGCACGACCACGTGTGACGCGTGGGTGAAGTACGGCGGTGGCCACGGCGTTCTGGGAGGCGTCGTGGCTTTTCGCTTCTCTCTGGCGGATCGTTGAGACCTGATGGCTCGTTAAGACCTGGCGGCTGTCGAGACCTGGCGACTCGTTAAGATCGATACCCTCCGGCCCGCCGCAAGGAGGCACGCAGTGATCGTCGCATTCTCCATCACCCCGCTGGGCGTCGGCGAGGGAGTCGCCGAGCCCGTCGCCCGCGCCGTCAAGGTGGTCCGCGACAGCGGCCTGCCCAGCCGTACGGACGCCATGTTCACCACGATCGAGGGCGAGTGGGACGAGGTCATGGACGTGGTGAAGCGCGCGGTGGACGCGGTGGCGGAGGTCGCGCCCCGGGTCAGCCTGGTGCTCAAGGCCGATCTCCGGCAGGGGGTCACCGACGGGATGACCAGCAAGCTCGAGTCCCTGGAACGCCACCTCTCCGAATAGCCGATTTTCCAACCTTGGGCCCTTCGGCGAAGTTGTTTTATGCATGGACCGTTACGAGGGGTTCCACGAGTTCGTACGAACCCGCCAGCAATCGCTGATGCGGACGGCGTACCTGCTCACCGGGAACGCCCACCTCGCCGAGGACCTGTTGCAGACGGTCCTCACGCGCGTCGCCTCCCACTGGGCCAAGCTCGCCAAGGGTGGCAACCCCGAGGCGTACGCGCGCAAAGCCCTGGTGAACCAGACCATCTCCTGGCGCAAGCGCAAGCGGATCGAGCTCTCTGAGGCCGAACTGCCGGAGTTCGCGGCGTCCGGGCAGCCGCACGACGAGGCGACCGTACGCCGGATCGCCCTGCTCCACGCACTGGCGCGGCTCACGCCGAAGCAGCGGGCGCTGATCGTGCTGCGCTTCTACGAAGATCGCACCGAACACGAGACCGCGCAGCTCTTGGGCGTCTCGGTCGGCACCGTCAAGAGCCAGACCCACTACGCGCTGTCGAAACTGCGCGCGCTCGTCCCCCAGGAGGTGTACCGGTGAACCCGCTGCGCGAAGACCTGCACGCGCTGGCCGAACAGGCGCCCGCCGTCGATCTGGCGGCCCAGGCCGTGCGGGGCGCCCGCCGTCGGCGCGCCACCCGCCTGGCCGTGGCCATCGCCGCGGCGACCTGCCTCATCGCGGGCGGCGGCACCGTGCTCCTCCAACAGCTACGCCCCGAGCCCCCGGTCGTGCTCACCCCGCCGGAGACGACGGTCTCCCCGCTGCCCTCGGAAGGCGTCGGACCGATCGAACAGGCGTACCGGCCGGAATGCCGCACCACCGCGTGCGCGAAGAACGCCTGGCGGCTCGTGACCCGCGACGGCGACACCTACGAACTGACCGCGGCACCGGAGACCGGTCCCCTGGCGGTCACGGCGGACGGCCGCCGGCTGGCGTACTACAGCTCGAAGCAGCGCACGATCGTGGTGCGCGACCTGGCGAGCGGCAAGACCTGGAAGTCCCCGCTGAAGCAGCCCGCGGAGGACTTCTCGCGCTCGGCCGAACACACCCTGCGGCTGTCGCCCAGCGGGCTGCGGTTCATCGTGTCGAGCTGGGGCGGGCGGCGGGAGCCCAACAAGCTGGTGGACGTGGAGCGGGGCACGGTCTCCGACCTCCCGCGCGGCTGGTGGCCGGTGAGCGTGTCGGACGGATCCGGCCCCGTCGTGCTCGTCAAGCCGTACGAGAACTCCAGCCAGGTGCGGGTGCTCGGCCACGACCCGATCACCATCCCGGACTTCACGTACGACTACAGCGCCCTCGCCCCCGACGGCCGCACCCTCACCCGGCTGGGCCAGACCTACGACCCGAACCGCCGCCCGATGGTGCAACTGGACGGCTCGATCGTCGTCTTCGACCCGGTGCGGGGCGGCCGCGAAACCCGAGTCCCGATCTCCGGCATCCCGGAAGGGCTCCAGCCGTCGGGGCTCGGCGGCTGGCTGAACTCCACCGAGGTGACCGTGGTCGCCACCCCCGAGTCACCACGCGGACCCAAGCCGATGGTCTACGCCATGGACGTACGAACCGGCAAAACCCGAGAACTCTTCGCCCTACGCAACTACGGAAAAACCCTGGTCCCAGGCCTGGTCCACTGACCCCAACCGTCCACACCCACCCATCAACCCACGGGACCCGCGCACCCAAGCGCGGGTCCGCCCCACCCCCACAACATCAGCACCCACCGCGCACCACCACCCCACACTCGGCACCCGTCCCGCCCGACACCCCCGTACCGGCCGCGCACACCCCCATAAAACCCGGCACCGGTCGGGCCGGCACACCCCACAGCCACAACCCCCTCCGGCGCCGCCCAAGCCGTGCGCACCTCGTACCCCGGTACCCCGCGCCCCCGGAGTTCACATCGCCACCCCTAACCCCCACTCCCCCAGCTTCCCGCAACGCGATATGTCTTGACCGCTTCCCCTAACGCGACATATCGTGTCCTCGACCATAGACGCGATACTACGCGTTCCCGGAGGTGGACAAGCATGGAACAAGAGCGGGTTCCCGTCCTGGTGGTGGGTGGTGGGTACGCAGGCCTGAGCACGGCAACACTCCTGGCGTGGCGCGACGTACCCGTCATGCTGGTGGAGAAGCACCCAAGCACCTCGATCCAACCCAAGGCGTTCGGTGTCGGCCCGCGAGCCATCGAGCTGCTGCGCCCCGTACCCGGCATCGAGCAGGAGCTCCGCGAGACCTGGGCAGGCATCGGGGACAACATGCGCATAGCGATCGCCAAGAGCCTGGCCGACCCGAACCCTCACATGATCATCAACGATGAGCAGGAGGAGATGGCCTTCCTGGCCGACATCACCCCGGCGGCGCAGGTGGGGGCGCCCCAGGCCGCGATCGAGCGGCTGCTGCGGTATACGGCCGAGGAGCTGGGTGCCGACCTGCGCTTCTCCACCGAGCTGGTCTCGCTGGAACAGGACGAGGACGGCGTGACCGCGCTGATCCGCGACGCCGACGGCGACCGCCTCGTACGGGCCGACTACGTGGTCGCCGCGGACGGCTACCGGAGCCCGCTCCGCCACCTCCTGAACGTCCCCACCTCGGGCAAGGGCGAGCTGGGCCGGATGTGCTCGATCATGTTCGACGCGGACCTGAGCGGGCTGGTACGCGAGCGCGAGGTCACACTCTGGTACCTGCAGAACGACCTCTTCACCGGCGTGATCGTGACCGGCACCGGCGTCGGGGCACACGTGCTGGGCGTCAACTACTCCGACGGCCAGAGCGAAGCCGACTTCACCGAGGAGCGCTGCAGAGAGCTGGTACGCATCGCGGCCGACCAGCCTGATCTGGACGTCCAGTTACTGGACAAGACGTCGTTCACCCTGGGGCACGTGGTGGCCGACACGTACCGCGCCGGCCGGGTGTTCTTCGCCGGGGACGCGGCCCACACCATGCCGCCGACCGGCGGGCAGGGCGGCAGCACCGCGCTCCAGGACGGCTGCGACCTCGCCTGGCGGCTCTGGCTCGTCGTCACAGGCCAGGCCGGGCCCGACTTCCTCGACACGTACGACGCCGAACGCCGCCCGATCGGCACGCTGACGGCCGACGCCCAGCTCGCCAACCTCGGCGTACGCATGCCTCCAACCGCCCGCGTCGGCTACCCGGAGCCCCTCGAGGACTTCATGAGCGTCATCATCGGATACCGCTACCACTCCACAGCCATCCTGGACGAACCCGGCGACGACGGCTCCATCCTGGAGGACCCACGCGTACCCACCGGCCGTCCGGGCAGCCGCGCCCCACACGTGGTGCTCGACTGGGAAGGCCAGCGCATCTCGACCATCGACCTCTTCGGCTCCGGCTTCGTACTGCTGGCCGACAGGCAGGGCGGCCAGGCCTGGATGGACGCCGGACGTCTGGTCAAGGAGCGCCTCGGCGTCCAGCTCACGCGCTTGGTGGTGGACGAGGAACTGAAGGACGTGGAGGGGCACTTCCGGAAGCGGTACGGCGTCAGCGGGGGCGGCGCCGTCCTGGTCCGACCGGACGGCTACGTAGCCTGGCGCTCCCCCGGCCCCGTCCCAAACCCGGCAGCCACCCTCGACCAGATCATGACCCAACTCCTCAGCCGCTAGCGAACCACCCCTGACGACCTCGGACGGTCCCGAGCCATCCAC
>NZ_JBSFTC010000124.1:0-17896 GCF_053590415.1 Nonomuraea sp. NPDC003201 | reverse complement strand
CCTCCGCCCCGGACCAGGACCCGAGCCATCCCCTCCGCCCCGGACCAGGACCCGAGCCATCCCCTCCGCCCCGGACCAGGACCCGAGCCATCCCCTCCGCCCCGGACCAGGACCCGAGCCATCCCCCCGACCAGCTCGAACCCGAGCCGCACCTCGACCGCTGGCCCCGCCGCCCCTGTTCCACTGCCGGCCGTAACCCACCGGGACCATGAGCACGCGCGTGCATCACCGAGCGACCCCCTGATGCCGGACTGTCGGCCCCTTTTGCCAGTCCCCACCGACAGAGCCCCCTGCGGGGGCCCTCCCCCACTGCCCTGAACCGGGACCTCTGCCGGAACCCTCCGGCAAGCCCCTGCCCAACCTGCCTGCCGTGGCCCTTCCGGGTCCCTCTCCTGGGGATGGCTGGAGCCCGATGGCCAAGAGCCGTTGGCCGATGTCCGATGGGTGTGGCTCTTCTCAGGTGAGATCGCGAGTCAGCGTGGAGGTCCGGCGCATGACCAAGTAGTCAGGACCAAGTAGTACGGTTCGCTGGTATCGAACCGACCGGGTGTGGGGCATGACGAGCATCCGAACGAAAGTCCCGTTAGCAGAGCCGAGCTGAGCGACTTGCCGTGACTTTCCGTTCGAATGCGTCTCGCCGAGGGTTTCTCCAGGCCATGATCCATGCAGTCGGGTTGCCTGTCGCCGCATGAGGGGGGTCAGGTCCTTGAGGCCCGGGGCCCCGAGGAGAGACATCGTGCAGATTCAGCAGCTTGCTGAAGGTCCGATCGCCGCCCTGGACACCGTGCGTCAAGAATGGTTGGCCCATGGCATTTCCACCGAACCGGCCGACCGGGCCGAAAGTGAGCGCGGCGTGGTCGACGCCTACCGCGCCGCTGGTCTGGAGCCACCCCGACGCATCATCTGGCTCGACTCGCCCATGGCGGGAGCCATCGCGACCTGGCTCCTGGCCACCAGGCGGATTCGGAAGGATCGTGCGGGTGCTCGGGTCTGGAATCGGTTCTGGGATCAGATTCAGGTTCAGCTCCGGGCACAGATGGACATCCGGTTCCGGCCTCATGCGTGGGATCAGGTGCGCAATCAAGTCAGGGACCAGGTCCGGCATGAGGTGTGGGCTCGGGTGCGTACTCACCTCTGGGAGCAAGCCGAAACTCATGTCCGCGCTCAGATTACTGGCCGGGTCGGCAATCACGCCTGGGGCCGGATCCGGCAGCAGATCGAAGATCGAGTCCGGACAGACGTCCAAGCTCCGATCCAGGCGCAGGTCCAAGCCGAGATCCGAGACCAGATCCAGGCACAGATGGAGGATCAATTCCACGTTCAGATCGGCGCACAAGACTGGCGACGTCTCCGGGCGCCGGTCCTGAACGCGGTGGCCGGACAGCATGAAGCCGCCTGGCTGGCGTACTACGACTTCTTCGGCACCCAGTGCACCCTGGCCGAGGTCGATCGGCTCGCCGCCCTGATGCGCGTCGCCCGCAGCTCCGGTTGGTGGTGGCCGCACCGAACCCTGGCCATCATCACCGAACGCCCCACTGCGCTGCATCGGGACGCACAAGGACGCCTGCACTCCCCCAACGGTCCGGCCCTGGCCTACCCCGACGAGTTCGCGATCTGGGCCTGGCACGGCGTCCGCGTCCCTCGGAACCTGATCGAAGAGGGCTGGAACACCTTGGCCATCATGCGCCAACCTGACCCGCAGGTTCGCCGCTGCGCAATCGAACGCATGGGCTGGGACCGCTTCATCGAAGATGCCGGGCTGACTCCGATTGCCTCCTGCCCAGATCCGGGCAACCCACCCCACCGTCTGGAACTGTACGACCTACCCAAGACGCTGGCCCCCCTCTACGGCTATGGCACCAAGGTGCGCATCCTGCTGTGCGTCAACGACACCGCAGACCCCAACGGCACCCGAGGCCTGTCCGGCGTACCGGTTCCCGCCCACCACACCAACCCCGCCATAGCCGCAGCCGAGATACGCCGCGCTGTCATCCGACCGGACACTTTCACTTGACATGGGGGCTGAGGGTTTCGCCGCCGCCAAGCGCCGGGAAGCCGAGCAGCAACTCCTCTCGGCGAGCCCGCAAACCGTCACGCAGCCGCTCCAGTTCTCGGCAACGGTCCTCGAGCTGCTCCGCGACTTGCCGGACACCACTCATCCCCTGAATGCCGTCTTCCGCCATCAGGCCGAGTGCCTCCACTTGCCGGACGAACTCGCCCACCGTCCCCCGGCCGTGCAGGGCCGCGAGACCGGCCGCACGGGCCCGTTCCCGAGCAGGCAGCTCCACATCCAGCTCGGCGAGCAACCGCCCGATCTCCAGCAGCTCGGCACCTCGGGGATCGGCCGATGCGGCTACTCGCTGCTCTTCACGTGCCAGCAACTCCTCGTAGAGCTCCCGCGCCGGACCCACCTCGGTCAGGTCCCGTTCCACCTCCGCGAGCGCGGACGTGTACGCGCCCAGCCTCGTTTCCGCGACGGCTACCTGCTCTTGATCCCACACCCCGACCGCATCAAGCTCCCGCCGGGCCTTTCTCACGAGGGCGACGACCGCCGTGTGGCGCTCGCTCAGCCCCTCCCAGCGACGCGCCCGCTGACGCGCTGTACGCAGATCTTCATCGATCATCTCAAAGGGGATCACGTCACTTGGACGGTCGAATGTCTCGATTCGGTTCAGGACGAGCATGCACTTTTATTAACAAATCTGGTCAGAACAGGCATCGCTCCTGTCCTTCCCTTGCTCTCTCCTGCACGTGAGTGCGTAAGAGGAGGGTGTCCGTCGACGCCGTAGCCGGATCGTGCCTGGGTCGCTGGGGCTCAAGCTGCCGCACGTTCGACCTCCGCGCGTGGGGGATGAGCGGGGGTCGGAGTCGGTGCCACGGCCAGGATTGGGGCTGCTGGCGTCGGCTCCGTGGGCGGAGCTTGCTGGACGGCTCGAATTGGTTCGAGGGGGTGGGGCGAGGTCAGGGGTACTGGAGCTATTGGGGCTGGGAGTGAGGGGGTGGGTGGGATTGGGGGGTGGCAGTTGATCAAGGTGAGTGGGGGGTGGGCGGGTTTTTGGGTGGCGCATAGCCAGTCGTTCAGGGAGCCGGGGAAGCCGGATGGTGGGCCGACCTTCAGGCAGGTGATCTGGCCGGCACCTGGCGGTGGGCCGATCTTGAGGCGGCGGATGGTGCCTGTGCGGCCAAGTTCGCCCTGGTCCGCGTCGTACGGCGTTAGCTGGACGCCGAAAGGGAGGCCACCGTCCGGCTGGTCTGCGGGGCTTATCTGGAGGAAGTCGTCGATCTTGCGGTCAGTGGCCTCCGGGTGAGTGGCTACGTAGGCCAGGTGGTCTGTGACGAGGCGGTGGGCCACTGTGCGGAGGAGGTTGGTCGCGCACAGGTTGTGGGCGCAGGCGGCGCCGTCGAGGGTGATCTCGGGGAGAGCGAAGCGGCGCAGGCCTCGGGATGTGACTCGTAGGCAGTCGCACACGCTCATGTCGGACGGGTCCCAGGGTGGACAGGTCGCCGCGTCGTGGACCTGGACGTCCCAGGACAGCCAGTCGTCGCTGAGACGGAAGTCCGGGGGCTCGCCTGCGCATCTTCCGCAGGTGAGGACGGTGGTGCCTGTCAGCGGGTCGATCAGGAGGCCGTCGCACTCCCTCGCCAGGGCCCTGGCCGTCGCTCGCGCCGTCTGAATGCTGGTCGGAAGCTTGTGCGGGGGTGCGGCCGTGGACACCACCACGTGTTGGCCGGTGCGGCGTAGGCGGCGTCTTTCCTCGCTTGTGAGGTTGGTCGCGGTTGGTTTCCAGGGAGTCTGGTGGTGGGTCACCGCCAAGGAGCCGCTGCCTGCTGCGGTGATCGCGGCTCTTCTGTACGGGCCGGCTATGCGCCAGGGCACGAAGGAGTCGACGTCGAACGGCAGGTGCTCCATGGCCACGATGAAGAGGGAGGTCAGCGTGGCGGGCAACGGCAGGATGATCTTCATGGTGAATGTACTCCGGGTTGTCTCTGGCTCCGCACGAACCGTGGTGTTGAGGGTGTTGGTGGGTTTGGACGTGTTGAGGTGTTGATGGTTTGAGGGGTGTTGGTGCTTTGGGGACGTTGGTGCTTGGGGGACGTTGAGGGTCGTCGCGGCGTTAGGGGGTCGCGGCGTGGCGCTGTTGGTGGTGTCGCGGTATGGAAGCCGCGATGTTGTGGGCTTGCGATGTTGGCGGGTGCTGAGGGCCCCCGTGGTGTTGGGCGGTGTAGTGGTGTTGCGGGGTGTAGTGGTGTTGGGGGTGTCTGGGACGTATCCGAAACCTCGGGCGAGTTGGGGCTCTCGGGCGTGATGTCTGGGTCTCGGGCGTGATGTGGCTGTCTGGCGTGTTGGGGTGTCGGGCCGGTTGAGGTGTCCGGCCGGTTGGGGTCTCTCGCGAGTTGGGGGTGACCGACCGGTTGGGGGTGTCTGGCGGGTTGGGGATGTCCGGCCGGTTGGGGGTGTCTGGCGGGTTGGGGATGTCCGGCCGGTTGGGGGTGTCTGGCGGGTTGGGGATGTCAGCGGGCGTTTGGAGTGTCGGGGTTGGTGAGGCACTCAGGATCATCGGTTATCGCGGGGGGCTTGGGCGGAGTGGAACGGGGTTCTGTGGATAATGCCTGGGGCTGTGCTCGCCCTTGTGGATGGCGCTCCGCTCCGGCAGCTGTGAGTGGCCGGTCACCAGGCTCGTAGTCTGCATCGGTGAGCGTGACGTGCCGGAAGAGTCGGCCGTGCGCTTGGCGTGCTGGAAGAGTGGGCGGTGCGCTTGGCGTGCCGGAGGATGGCGCTGCTCGTCGACACTAAGGTGAAGGAGTTTTGCGCCGCCCGCTCGCTCGCTGGCTAGAGTGGCGCGGCGAACCTCTCAAGATCCAGAAATCGAAGTCGAGGTCTCGCCGGGCTCGCCGCCGCAGCCGTACTGCTGGGTGGTTTGGTCGCGCCGCCTCCGGCCGCCGCGGCAGAGGACGACTCCGCGAGCGTGCTCGCGCATCACTTACGCCGGGCTCTCGACCAGTTGCAGTTCGAGCAGGTCCTGGACACCAATCCGCCGACCGGCGCGGCCGAGTTGAACGCGCTGCGGCAGGACAACGTCGACAAGGAGGCCAGGAAGCCGCCGAAGAAGGCTGACCTGCTCGCGGCCGTCGCCGCGGCCGCGCCGATCTCGCAGCAGCCGCAGATCGACCTGACCGTCATCGAGCTGAACCGGGCGGGCCGCCCCGTCTCCTCGGGCACCGTGCTGATGAGCCCGCAGTATCCGGACGGGAAGGTCGTACCGGTCGACCGCAATCTGCACACCACCGACGTCCGCTGGCGCCAGTGGGACGACGCCGGCTGGTACGCCAATCACGGCCAGGGCACCATCGACGTGGTGCCGGGCCGCGAGAACGCCTCCATCGACTTCATGAGCCCGTACCCCGCGTCGGTGCTGAAGCTGATGGCGGCCTTCGGGGTGCTGCGCCTCGTGGACCAGGGCCAGATCTCGCTCGACGACACCTACAACTACGAGCCGATCGCGCCGATCAGCTCGCTGTGCGGCCCGGCCAGCAGCAACACGGTCCGCGGCTACCTGGACGCCGCGCTCACCTGGTCGTCCAACAACGCCGCCTGTGCCATGGTCAAGCTGCTGCACGACCGCGGCGCGGTCGACGGCCTCAACCAGACCTTCCAGGACCTGGGCCTGGAGACGCTGCAGCTGAAGAACACCAACCCGAACACCGGCGGCCGGTGGGGCAACCCCGTCACCATGAGCTCGCTCGACACGGCCAAGCTGCTGATGCTGGTCAACGGCGGCCTGGGCACCCTGTGGACGGCTCCCGACGGCACCGGCGTCACCGCCGCCGTCCTCAGCGACGCCTCCCGCGAGTTCTTCAAGAGCAAGCTCGGCGACCAGGGCATGAACCTCACCCTGTCGACCACCAACTGGTGTGGCGCCGCCTACCCCGCTCCGGGCATCCCGCAGCTCACGCCCTCGCGTTGGATCGGCACCGACGGCACCGTGACCATCCCCGGCCAGGGCATCGCGTACGGCCGCGACGTACGGCCGTGCAACGACGCGGCCGAGGTGACGTACGCCCACAAGAACGGCTGGGTGAACAACTCCGGCGCTGACGCGGGCATCGTGAAGGCCCTGCCCGGCAAGGGAGGCCGCACCTACGTCGTCACCATGTTCTCCAACCTCGGCTACCAGTACGTGGACTCCAACCGCCCGCCGACGGGCGCCGAGAACGTCTGGTTCACCGAGAGGCTCGCCAAGCTGGGCAAGGTCATCGACGACTACGAGAAGCGGCGCTATCCCTAGCGCATGACACCTTGGCCGAGTCGGGCCTGCCCAGCCCGGGGCAGGCCCCAATGCTGGGCAGCCCCCGTGCTAGACAGGCCCCGTGCTAGACAAGCCTCCGTGCAAGACAAGCCTCCGTGCTAGACAGGCCTCCGTTGCGGGGGCTCGCGCTGGGTAAGCCCGCGCTGGGCAGGTGCGGGGAGAGCGTGAGGAATGGTGCAAGCCCGGTTGTCGGTGAGGGCGGGGCCGGGGACGGGCAGGGCGGTCCCGGAGTGAGGCCGGTAGGGGCGCTACGGATGCCGGCCAGCGTCACTGCGTGGTCGGGCCGCGCCGGCGTCACTGCGTGGTCGGGCCGCGCCGGAGAGCCCGCCTGACGCCCCACGCCCCCACCACGATTGGCTGTCACTGAGCCGAGTGGGGCTTGCAGATGGCCATGGATTGGGCGGGAAGGCGCAGGGAGCGGCCGTCCGCCATGACGGGGTCGTCCGAGGCCAATAGCACCGTCCCGGACGGCACCGGTACCGTGGCCGACTCCTGGGCGAAGTTCACCGCCACCGCCAGCGCCCCCCGCCACATCACCAGCCACTTCCCCAGCGGATCCACCTCCACCCTGACCCGGTCCATGCGCGGGTCGGACAGCTCGGGCAGGGCCTTGCGCAGGGCGATCAGGTCGCGGTACCAGCACAGCAGCGACCAGTGCTCCTCCTCCTTCACCTCGCTCCAGTCCAGTTTCGAGCGCAGGAACGTGTCCTCGTCCGACGGGTCGGGCGCGTCCCAGACGTACCCGAATCCCTCGAACTCCCGCTCCCGGCGCGCCGCCTCGCTCTCCCGCAGCGCGGTCTCCATGTGATCGGAGAAGAACAGGAACGGCGTGCGCGCCCCCCACTCCTCCCCCATGAAGAGCATGGGGGTGAACGGCGAGGTCAGCAGCAGGCCCGCGCCCAGTTTGAGCGCGGGGACGGGCAGGCGGTCGCCCCCGGGGCGGTTGCCGATCTGGTCGTGGTTCTGGAGGCAGGCGACCAGCCGGTGGCCGGGTACGCCCGTGAAGGGACGGCCGTGGGAGCGGCCGCGGAAGGAGGAGTAGGTGCCGTCGTGGAGCAGCCCTGAGGTCAGCACCTTGGCCAGCGCCGACAGGGAGGCGAAGTCGGCGTAGTAGCCGTGGGACTCCCCGCTCACCGCGCAGTGCAGGGCGTGGTGGATGTCGTCGCACCACTGGGCGGTCATGCCCAGGCCGCCGGCGTCGAGCGAGCGCACCATGCGCGGGTCGTTCAGGTCGGACTCGGCGATCAGGGACAGCGGGCGGCCGAGCGAGCAGGCCAGCGCGTCCACCTCCCCCGACAGCTCCGCCAGCAGGTGTTCGGCGCGGCGGTCGTGCAGCGCGTGTACGGCGTCCAGCCGCAGCCCGTCGATGTGGTAGTCGCGCAGCCACTGCACCGCGTTGCCGATGAAGTACCGCCGCACCTCGTCGGAGCCCGGCCCGTCCAAATTGACCGCATCGCCCCAATAACTGCCCTTAAATCCGGAAAAATAGGGGGCGAAGGGGTGCAGGAAGTTCCCCGACGGGCCGAGATGGTTGTAGACGACGTCCAGGATGACCCCGATCCCCGCCTGATGGCACGCGTCCACGAACGACTTGAGCCCGTCAGGCCCCCCGTACGTCTCGTTGACGGCGTACAGATCCACCCCGTCGTATCCCCAGTTCCGCCCCCCGGGCACGGGCGCGACCGGCATGACCTCGACGAAGTCGACCGACAGCTCCACCAGGTGCGGCAGCTTCTCGATGGCCGCCGAGAACGTCCCCTCCGACGTGAACGTCCCCACGTGCAGCTCGTAGATCACCGCCCCCCGCAGGTCGCGGCCCTTCCACTCGTGGTCGGACCACGTGAAGCGGGCGTGCTCGTACACGGCGCTCTGCCCGAAGACCCCGTCCGGCTGCCGACGCGACCGCGGATCCGGGTACGGCCCTTCGCCGTCCACCTGGTACGCGTACCGCGTGCCGTGCGAGGCCCCCGCCACCTCGACCGACCACCAGCCCCCCTCCCCACGCGACATCGCGTGAGGTCCGCCCGCGGCGAACAGTTCGACAGCCATGGCCTTCGGCGCCCAGACCTCAAAGATCATGTCGCTCCAGCAGTGAGACCGGATACTGACCGAGCAGGTGCGCGAGCGGGATCCGCCCCGTGTAGAGGCCGCCGGTGAGCAGGTCCCGCCAGGTCCCGCCGGGCAGCGTCAGGGACGTGGTGCCCCATCCGCACCGGGCCAGACGCGCGGGAAGCCGGGTGGCGACCGCGACGGCCTGCGGCCGCTCCCCGCGGGCGAAGGCGATCACGTGCTCCGCCGCCGGCCCCTCCGCCCACAGCGGCCGGTACGGCGCCGCTCCCCCGAGACGGCGGCGCAGCCGCAGCGCCTGCGCCGTCACCAGCAGCTTGGCCGCGTCCCACGCGGTCTCGGGTTTGCGGGGGTACGTCACCGGCCGCCGGTTGTCCGGGTCGACCAGCGAGAAGTCGGTCGTCTCGTTGCCCTGGTACACATCGGGCACCCCGGGCATCATGAGCTGCACGAGCTTGGCCCCGAGCGAGTTGGACATGGCGTAGGGCTCGATCCGCGCAGTGAACTCACCGACCGGCTGACGCACCGCCGCAGCCGCAAACTCCCGCAATCCACGCTCATAGGACGGATCCTGATTTATCCAGGAAATGGCGGTCTTGGCCTCCCGCGCCGCCTTGAGCAGGTAATCCGTGAACCGCTCGACCGAGATCGGCCAGGCCGCCATGAGGTTCTGCCAGCCCAGATAGTCCAGATGGGGGTCGAAGCGCACCGAGGCCGACCACGACGCCACCGCCGCGGCCCACTCCTCGGGCAGCTCCGACAACACCGACAGCCGCGCCCGCACGTCCTCCGACCGCTTCGTGTCGTGCGTGGACAGCGTGGTCATCGTGTACGGCCGCAGCTCGGCGCAGAAGTCGTGGAAGTCCTCCACCGCCACCCCGAACGCGTCCGGCTCCCCGCCCACCTCGTTGAGGCACGCCAGCGGATACCACCGGTAGAGCGCCGTGTCCTCCACGCCCTTGGCCATGACGGGCCCGCACGCCTGCTGGAACCGTACGACCGCCTCGTCCGGACCGTACAGGACCTCGCGGGCCAGCGGCAGCACGGCGGGCGAGCACGCCTCGGCGGCCAGCTCGACGATCTCGACGGACTCGGGCGGCGGCGGCTCGCCGGGCACCACGTACGCGCGATAGACCGGCATCGCGGCGAGCAGCTCGCGCACGGCGGCGGGGTCCTGCGCGGCGGCCCTGGCCAGGCGCGCGACCTCGGCGCCGAAGAACAGGTCGATCACCTCCCGCTTGGCCTGCGCCATCACGGGCCGGTACTCGGAAGGCTGCCCGGTTATGTCGGCAAAAAGCTGGACGAGTGGGGCTTTGCCGTCGGGATCGACGAAGAGCCCGTTCACCCGGTTGAGCACGTCGTAGCCGCTGGTGCCGTCGCAGGCCCAGTCGCCCGGCAGCCGCTCGGGCCCGATGAGGATCTTCTCGACCACGGTCCAGGTCTCGCCCACCCTGGCGCGCAGCCGTTCCAGGTAGCCCCGCGGGTCGGCCAGCCCGTCGGGATGGTCCACCCGCAGCCCGTCCACCAGCCCCTCGTCGAGCAGCCAGAAGATCACCTCGTGCGTGGCGAACAGCACCGACGGGTCCTCCACCCGCAGGCCGATTAAGGAGGACACGTCGAAGAAGCGCCGGTAGCCGGGCCCCTCGCGCCAGTCGACCAGCCGGTAGTGGCCGGGATAGGGGTAGGTGTGCCCGTGGTATCGCACCACGTCGCCGTGCACGTACGGCTCCGTGTCGTCGCCGAGCACGGGCAGCGCGACCTTCCCGTCCTGCCAGTCGATGTCGAACCAGCTCGCGTACGGCGAGGCGGGCCCGTCCTTGAGCACGGACCAGAACTGCGCGTTGACCGTGTTCATGTGGTTGGGCACGATGTCCACCACGATGCCCAGGTCATGGGCGGCGAGCTGCTGCGCCATCTCCCTGAACCCCGTCGCCCCGCCGAACTCCTCCCTGATCCTGGAGTGGTCGGTGACGTCGTAGCCGTGCCGCGACTCCGGCGTGGACTGCAGGACCGGCGACAGGTAGACGTGGCTCACGCCGAGATCGCGCAGGTAGCCGGCGATCTCGGCCACCTGGGCGAAGCCGAAGTCGGGGGTCAGCTGCACCCGGTAGGTGGAGGCCGGCCTAGACACGGCGCAACACCCGCACACTGCGTCCGGGCACCTCGATGGCCTCCCCGCCGCGGCACATCGGCGCGTCGAGCATGATCGGCATGGCGGTGTCGATCTCCGTGTGCCACATTTCGCCGTAGTCCTTGGGGATCGTGAACTTGATCATGTCGTGGTGCGCGTTGAACAGCAGCAGGAACGAGTCATCCCTGATCGGTCGGCCCCGCCGGTCGGGCTCGGTGATGGCGTCGCCGTTGAGGAACACGGCCAGCGACTTCGCGTATCCGACGTTCCAGTCGCCGTCCGTCATCTCCTCCCCGGACGGTGTGAGCCAGGCGATGTCGTTGAGCCCGCGTACCGGCTTGCCGTAGAAGAAGCGCCTGCGGCGGAAGACCGGATGCCGCTTGCGCAGCGCGGCCAGGCTCTGCGTGAACTCCAGCAGCAGCCAGTTCTCCCGCACGTCGGACCAGTCGACCCAGGTCAGCTCGTTGTCCTGGCAGTAGCCGTTGTTGTTGCCCTTCTGCGTGCGGCCGAGCTCGTCGCCGTGGGAGAGCATCGGCACGCCCTGCGACAGGAAGAGCGTGGTGAGGAAGTTGCGTTTCTGCTGTTCGCGCAGCGCCTCGACGGGGTCGCCCGCCGGGCCCTCCTCGCCGCAGTTCCAGGACCGGTTGTCGTCGGTGCCGTCGCGGTTGCCCTCCTTGTTGGCCTCGTTGTGCTTGCCGTTGTACGAGACGAGGTCCTGAAGGGTGAAGCCGTCGTGGCAGGTGACGAAGTTGATCGAGGCCGCGGGACGGCGGCTGTCGTCCTGGTAGAGGTCGCTCGACCCGGTGAACCTGGACCCGAACTCGGGCAGCGTGGCCGGCTGCCCGCGCCACAGGTCGCGGATCGTGTCGCGGTAGCGGCCGTTCCACTCCGTCCACCGCGACGGGAAGTTCCCGACCTGGTAGCCGCCCGGCCCCACGTCCCACGGCTCGGCGATCAGCTTGACCTGCGACAGCACCGGGTCCTGTTGCACCAGGTCGAAGAACGAGCTCAGCCGGTCGACCTCGTGCAGCTCCCGGGCCAGCGTCGAGGCGAGGTCGAAGCGGAACCCGTCGACGTGCATCTCGATGACCCAGTAGCGGAGCGAGTCCATGATCATCTGCAGGACGTGCGGCGAGCGCATGAGCAGGCTGTTGCCCGTGCCCGTGGTGTCCACGTAGTAGCGCGGGTCGTTGTCGACCAGCCGGTAGTAGTCGGGGTTGCCGATCCCCTTGAGCCCCAGCGTGGGCCCGAGGTGGTTGCCCTCGCCGGTGTGGTTGTAGACCACGTCGAGGATGACCTCGATGCCCGCCTCGTGCAGCGCCCTGACCATGGCCTTGAACTCCAGCACCTGCCCGCCGCGCTGCCCCTGGCTGGAGTAGCGGTTGTGGGGCGCGAAGAACCCGATCGAGTTGTAGCCCCAGTAGTTGGACAGGCCGCGCTGCTCCAGGATGTGGTCGGTCACGAACTGGTGCACCGGCATGAGCTCCAGCGCCGTGACGCCGAGCTTGGTGAGGTGGTCGAGGATCTCGGGGTGGCCGAGCGCCGCGTACGTGCCGCGCAGGTGCTTGGGGATCTTGGGGTGGCTGACCGTCAGCCCCCGCACGTGGGCCTCGTAGATCACGGTGTCGTGGTACGGCGTCGCGGGCGGCCGGTCGTGCCCCCACCCGAAGAACGGGTTGATCACGATGGACCGCGGCACGTACGGGGCCGAGTCGGCGTCGTTGCGCGTGTCGGGCTGGCCGAACCGGTAGCCGTAGACCGCCTCGTTCCAGGCCACGCCGCCCTCGATGGCCATGGCGTAC
Source organism: Nonomuraea sp. NPDC003201 (assembly GCF_053590415.1). Lineage (NCBI taxonomy): Bacteria > Bacillati > Actinomycetota > Actinomycetes > Streptosporangiales > Streptosporangiaceae > Nonomuraea > Nonomuraea sp. NPDC003201. The sequence goes on along the minus strand of NZ_JBSFTC010000124.1, from coordinate 5,588 downwards.
GGGTCGAGCAGCAGCTTGGCCGGGTTGCAGCGCAGCCCGCGCGCCGGGTCGTACGGGCCGTGGACGCGGTAGCCGTAGCGCTGGCCCGGCCCGATCCCCGGCAGGTAGCCGTGCCAGATGAACCCGTCGACCTCGGTCAGCGGCACCCGCGACTCGACGTTGTCCTCGTCGAACAGGCACAGCTCGACGGCGTCCGCGACCTCGGTGTAGAGCGAGAAGTTCGTGCCCGCGCCGTCGTAGGTCGCCCCGAGCGGATAGGGGTCTCCCGGCCAGATCTCGATCATCGAGGCTCCCTTGCGGTCTCTCCCCATGTTCCGTTCCCCCGCTCACCCGGACAAGCCGCTTTGTTCCTTCCCACCCTCACCAGGTCGTTATTCCAGTTGAACGAAGTGAGCCGTCCCCGACGGCGCGGTATCAGAGGCGGCCCACGCTCAAAGCATGGTTTGCCGGCGCCGATCCCGGCAACGTGGTGGTGCCATGGGCGGCTTCAAGAGGTTCTTACTTCGCGGCAACATCGTCGAACTGGCCGTGGCGGTGATCATCGGCGCCACCTTCAGCGGTCTGGTGCAGGCGCTCGTCTCCGACCTGATCACTCCGCTGATCGGCGCCGTCACCGGCGGCAGGCAGCCGAACTTCGCCGACTACACCTTCACCGTCAACGGCAGCCGGTTCAAGTACGGCGACTTCCTCAACCACCTCGTCACCTTCCTGATGGTCTCCGCCGTCGTGTACTGGCTGGTCGTGGCCCCGATGACCCGGCTGATCAGCCTGCTCGACCGGAACAAGGACGCCACGACCAAGCAGTGCCCCGAATGCCTCACCGACATCCCCGCCGAGGCCCGGCGATGCGCCGCCTGCACGGTCGAGCTGGTGCCGGATTCGGAGAAGCCCGCATAACTTTGTCCGGCACGGCTTTCCGGTACATGGGTGCCGTGTCGCGCGAGTACGGTGCTTGTCCGTCAAGATGGACCGATGAGCGTTGAGTTGATGGTGTGGGACGAGCCGGTGCCCATCAGCAGGGACCAGGCCCGTGCCACCTATCTGGCGGTCAAGCGGGACTCCCCTGTGACCGGGGAGGCACCCGACGTCGCCAAGGAGATGCCCGGGGAGGTCACGACCTACCCGGGCCATGTGCTGGTGACGATGGACCTGGACACGATGGACGAGATGTCCGCGCAGGTGTTCACGATCGCGCGGGCGCACGGGCTGGTCTGCTACGACCCTCAGCGCGACCTGGTGCACAACGTGGCGCCCCTGGGCGTCTACGAGGGCATGCAGCTCCACACGGGCGACGGCATGCTCGTCCACGACCCGGACCTCGGCCTGATCCACGACGTCCTCGCCACGCTGACGGCACAGAACCCGTTCGTGGCCCTGGTCAACTTCGGGCGGCACTTCCTGCAGGTGTCACCCGGCTACGAGCTGGAGTACAAGGAGGGCACGCTCATCCGGACCATGGTGCCGGAGCTGGCGGAGGTGCAGGCCGCCTTCAACGAGTACGCCACGGGCGACCGCTCGTTCCTGACGCGCCACGAGTGGGCCTCCTAGATCACCTGCCTGAACAGCTCGGGGTCCACGTTCCCTCCGGACAGCACGACCACCGTGCGCCCGGTCGCGACCCGGCCGGACAGCAGCGCCGCCGCGGTGACCGCCCCGCTCGGCTCGGCCACCAGCCGGGCCGAGCGCGCCAGGTGCCCCATGGCGGCCTTGATCTCGTCCTCCGACACGGTGACGATCTCGTCGACCCGGCGGCTGATGTGCGCGAAGGTCAGCTCCGACAGCCCCGTACGCAGCCCGTCGGCGACGGTCCGGAACGTCCGGGCCGTCCCCCACTCCACGGGGCGGCCGGCGGCCAGGCTCTCGGCGGCGTCGGCGGCCAGCTCCGGCTCGACCCCGATCACCCGGACGTCGGGCCGCAGCGCCTTGACGGCCGTGCCGACCCCGGACGCGAGCCCTCCGCCGCCCACCGGCACCAGCACCACCTCGACGTCGGGCAGATCCTCGACGATCTCCAGCCCGACGGTGCCCTGCCCCGCGATCACCGCCCGGTGGTCGTAGGGCGGCACCAGCGTCAGCCCCCGCTCCGCCGCCAGCTTCTCGGCCACGACCTCCCGCTGCTCGGGCGGCACGACGACGACCTCGGCACCCCATCCTTCGATGGCCGCCGTCTTCACCCGGGGCGTCCCCTCGGGCACGACGACCACGCACGGCACCCCGAACTCCCTGGCCGCGAAGGCGAGGGCCTGCCCGTGGTTGCCGGACGAGTGCGTGACCACGCCGTCGGGCCGCAGCGAGGCCACGGCGTTGTACGCGCCCCGGAGCTTGAACGCCCCGACGGGCTGCAGGCTCTCGGGCTTCACCCACGCCTCGCCCATCCGCACGAGCGGCGTCCGCACCGCCACGCCCTTGATCCGCCCGGCCGCCGTCCGAATGTCGTCGATCGTCACCAGCTCCATGCGATCACCCTACGGGCCGCCGGGATGAGGCAGGATCGGAGACTATGAGAACGCTGTACCCGCCCATCGAACCCTACGAGTCTGGCCTGCTCGACGTGGGAGACGGCAACCAGATCTACTGGGAGGTCTGCGGCAATCCCGAGGGAAAGCCCGCTGTCATGCTGCACGGCGGCCCCGGCAGCGGGTGCTCGGCCAAGCACCGGCGCCAGTGGGACCCGGAGCGCTACCGGATCGTCCTGTTCGACCAGCGCAACTGCGGCCGCAGCCTGCCTCACGCCAGTGACCCCGCCACCGACCTCGCCGCCAACACCACCTGGCACCTCGTGGCCGACATGGAGAAGCTGCGCGAGCACCTCGGCATCGACAGGTGGCAGGTCTTCGGCGGCTCGTGGGGCAGCGCGCTGGCCCTGGCGTACGCGCAGCGGCACCCCGACCGCACGACCGAGCTGATCCTGCGGGGGATCTTCACGCTGCGGCCCCACGAGCTGCACTGGTTCTACCAGGACGGCGCCTCCTACCTGTTCCCCGACCGGTGGGAGTCGTTCCTCGCGCCCATCCCCGCCGAGGAGCACGGCGATCTCATGGCCGCCTTCCGCAGGCGGCTCGAAGGGCAGGACGAGGAGGCCAGGCTGGCGGCGGCCAAGGCGTGGGCGCAGTGGGAGGCGGGCGCGATCACGCTGCTGCCCGACCCCGAGCTCGTCGCGTCGTTCGGCGAGGACAAGCTGGCCGTCTGCTTCGCCCGCATCGAGAACCACTACTTCCACCACAGCGGCTGGTTCGAGCCCGAGCAGCTCATCAGGGACGTCGACAGAATCCGGCACATCCCCGCCGTGATCGTGCAGGGCCGTTACGACGCCTGCACGCCCGCGGCCACCGCCTGGGACCTGCACAAGGCCTGGCCCGAGGCCGACTTCCACATGATCCACGACGCCGGGCACGCCTACAGCGAACCGGGCATCCTGGACCGGCTCATTGAGGCGACAGACCGCTGGGGTGGATCCGCAGCGTAGCGAGGACATCCACCCCAGCCCGCCGAGCGGGGCTCGGCCAGGTGGACGCCGCTGGATCCGCAGCGTAGCGAGGACATCCACCTCAGCCCGCCGAGCGGGGCTCGGCCAGTGAACGCCGCGCGAGTCGCACCGCGGGGGTGACGGCCCCCACCGACAGCAGCGCGAACAGCGGCGCCAGCGCCAGGCCGAGCAGGAACCCCGCGGCCACGTCGTGCGGATAGTGCACGCCCACGAAGACGCGGGAGAAGGCCATGACCGCGGCCAGCGGCAGCACCACCCACGCGAGCGCCCGCCAGGCGAGCACGAGGGTGGCGGCGGCCCCGGCCGCGATCACCGAGTGGTTGCTGGGGAAGGACCAGTCGCCCGAGGGCGGGCAGGCGGAGATCGTCGTGACTCCGCCCCGGCACGGCCGGTCCTCCCTGATGACGGTCTTGACGACCTCGCTCACCACGTACGCGAACACGACCCCGGCCGGACCCGCGATCACCAGTGCCAGGTCGCGGGCCGGAGCCCGCCACGCCCGGAACGCGGCCGCCGCATACAGCGCCACGAACAGGAATAACCCGGCATCCGTCCCGACTTCGGCGAGGGTGTGCAGCCACCCGGGCGTGGTCAGGGCGAAGTCGACGATGTCGCGGTACACGTGTGTCCAATCCGTGAATGGGCAATGGACACGACCTTACGAACTCCCGCGGTCAACCGCCTCGACCATAAGACCGAAAGTCGAGAAATGTCCTAATAAAGAAGTTTGCGCGCGAGGGCGGCGTGCTGCGTCTCCAGCTCGGCCCTGGTGATGAGCCCCCGGTCGAACGCCTCGGAGGTGGCGTCGCGCTCGGCGACGTAGTAGGCGGCCATGATCTCGCTGCGGAGCGGCGTGAACCCGCGCTCGACGCAGGCGGAGAAGACGGTCACCTTCTGCTCGACGGTGTCCGCGGCCACCGTGCAGGCCAGATCCCGCTCTTTGAGCTGTTGAACCGCTTCACGGAGAGTGACCGGGCCATGGGTCCCGTTGAAGCTGATGTCGAGGGTGATCTTCACTTCTTTGCCCTTCCGATGGTTTACAACGTTCCGATCAAGGCCGCGTATTCCCAGCTCAGAGCGGGTAGGAGGGCTCTCGTGATCGGAGAGCACGTGATCGTCGGCTTCACGAACGACCCGGGCGGGCGCGACGCCCTGGCCCAGGCCGCGGCGATCACCCGGGTCACAGGCGGCGAGCTCACGGTCGCCACGATCTACCCGCCGGGCAGCCCGGGGCTGGCGGTGGAGGCGCAGGCCAACCTGGCGCACGCCGCGGAGGAGCTCGGCCCGATCCCCGCCGGCTACCTCACGTACGAGAGCAGGGGCACAGGACGCGGGCTGTCGGTGCTGGCCAGCCGCATCAGGGCCGACCTGATCGTGGTCGGCTCGGCCGACGGCGGCCAGAACGGCCGCATCACCATCGGCGCGACCTCCAACCACCTGCTCCACCTGTCGTCCGAGGCGGTCATGCTGGTGCCCGCCCGGTACGTCCCGGTCGACGGGCCCGAGCGCCTGACGCTGGCGTACGTGCACCGGCCGCAGTGCGACGAGGCGGTGGAACGGATGGCGCAGGCGGCGCTGCGACTGGGCATCCCGCTCCGGCTGATCACGCTCGACCTGCGCACGGAGGATCCGGGCAAGCTCAGGGACGACCTCGCGCTGGCCGTGCGGCTGGCCTGGGAGACCACCGGGATCGAGGCGGAGTCGGAGGTGGCCGAGGGCCACGACGTGACCGCCGCGCTGGCGGACGTGGAGTGGCTGCCGGGCGAGCTGCTGATCTGCGCGGCCAGCGAGGACGCGCAGCCGCACCGGGTGTTCCTGGGCGAGCTGGCCATGAAGGCGCTGCGGGCCTCACCCTGCCCGGTCATCGTGCTCCCCCGCGGCTTCGCCTGACGCCGCGCCTGACACCGCGCCTGACACCGTGACTGACACCGTGACTGACGCCGCGCCTGACACCGCGCCTGACACCGTGACTGACACCGTGACTGACACCGTGACTGACACCGTGACTGACACCGTGACTGACACTGGCGCGCCGAGGCGCCCGAGCCGGCCCCCCAACCCGCGCCGGGGCCCCTTCACCGCCGCCCGGGGTGAGCGGGGC
>NZ_JBSFTC010000123.1:0-30749 GCF_053590415.1 Nonomuraea sp. NPDC003201 | reverse complement strand
CCGACCCCGATCTCCGGGGTCGGCGGCGCTTTTCTTTGTGCGGCTTCGGGGGGCGGCAAAACCCCATCCTGTACGGCGGAGCACGGGCGGCGCCACCCGCCGCACGTGGCCGGCGGCCTCCAGGGTGACGCCCGCTGACCCGCACGGGGCCGGCCGCCGTTACGGCGTGCTCTCAACCGTCCAGGAGGGGCGGTGGGTCATGGTCTGCGGAGTGGGTGATTGTCGGAATTACGGGCCGGTCGGAGGGCTCAGGGCAGGCGGACGCCGGTGCGACGGGCTATCTGGGCCTGCAGCCTGGCCATCTGCCAGTGCAGCTCCAGCAGCTGCTCGGCGAGCTGTATCCGGGGAATCTCGGCCACGTCCTCGGTGGCCAGGTGGTCGATCGCGGTCGAAAGCTCCACCATCGCGCGCTCCCACTCCATCAGCGTACCTCGGATCGAATTGACGTTCGAATCCTATCGGAACGGCAGGCTCGCTGTCAGTCATTTGCCACTGCAGTCGCGCGCGTTTCGCACACAACAGCGAAAAGCGTGGATGTCGGTGTTTGTGGCCGTAACCCGGCAGGGCATCGGGCCGGAGCGGGGGGAGGCTCCGAGCCGTGAGCGGCGGCGGTCGCGCCGTGAGAGAGGTCAGCCCTTGTTGTAGGCGGCGATGACTTCCTTCGGGTCGCCGTCCATCTTGATCTTGCCCTTGTGCAGCCAGATGACGCGGTTGCAGGTCTCTTCGATGACCTTGAGGTCGTGGGCCACGAGGAAGACCGTGCCGGCGGACTCGCGGATCTGGCGGATGCGCTCCTCGCTCTTCTTGCGGAACTCGCGGTCGCCCGTGGCCAGGGCCTCGTCGATGAGGAGGACGTCGTGCGTCTTGGCCGAGGAGATGGCGAAGCGGAGCCGGGCGCCCATGCCGGAGGAGTAGGTGGACATGGGGAGCTGGACGAACTCGTCGATGCCGGAGAAGTCGACGATCTCCTGGTACTTCTCGCGGACCTCGGCGGGCGTCATGCCCATGGCGTAACAGCCGAGCACGATGTTGCGCTCGCCGGTGAGCTCGCGCATGAGGGCCGCGTTGACGCCGAGCAGCGAGGGCTGGCCGTCGGTGTAGACGGCGCCCTTGTGCGGCGGGAGGAGGCCCGCGATGGCCCGCAGCAGCGTGGACTTGCCCGAGCCGTTGCGGCCCACGATGCCGATGGCGTCGCCGTGGTAGGCCACGAAGGTCACGCCCTTGACCGCGTGGACCTCTTTCATCTGCGGGCGGCCCTGGCGCCTGAGGATGCGCGTGAGGGCGTTGACCGCGTTGCCCTTCTCGGCGTCGGAGGCCGCGCCGTAGACGCGGTAGACGATGTGGAGATCGTCGACGATGACGGTCGGAGTGCCCGTGGGGACGTCGAGTGGCCGCTTGCCCTGAGGCTCCGGATCGGGATGCACTCTCACATCCTTGCCGGTGACGGCGGGCTTCTCGCCCTTCACCTGTGACAGCTCCTTGGTAAGTTCAGCCACGCCCGTACCTCTCCTCGGACCGCCAGAAGTACCAGAAGCCGAAGCCGAGTGCGAACACCGCCCAGAATACGCAGGACGCCAGCACCATGGTGGGGGGGTGGTGGCCGAACTGCGGATTGTGGGTCGAGATGAGGATCTCGCGCATCCATTCGATGTAGGAAGCGGCGGGGTTCATGTACATCACATTGGCCACCCATTGGGGCAGCCCGGCGGAGCCGACGACCTTGTCCTGGATCGAGAAGAACACGCCGGAGGCGTAGAGCCAGGTGCGGGTGATGAACGGCAGCAACTGGTTGAGATCACGCATCGAGGCGCCGAGCCGGGCGACGATCAGGCCGGCACCGATGTTGAACATCGTCTGGAGCAGCAGCACCACGGGGATCATGAGCCAGAACCAGTTGAGCCCCTCGCCGGTGAGCATCACGATGACGAGCAGGATGCCCATGGAGATGGCGAGCTGCTGGAGCTCCTGGATCGTGTAGGCCAGCGGCAGCGAGGCGCGGGGGAAGTGGAGCGCTCTGATGAGCGACAGGTTGCCCGAGATCGACTTGGCGCCCGCGGTGACCGTGCGCTGCGTGTAGGTGAAGACGAACATCCCGGTCAGCAGGAACGCCGTGTAGTTGGGGATGTTCTTGCTGCCGCCGAGGATGAGGCCGAACATCAGGAAGTAGATGCCGGCGTTGAGCAGGGGGGTCAGCACCTGCCAGAGCTGGCCGAGAGCCGAGCTGGTGTACTTCGAGACGTTGCGCGAGGTCGCGTACGTCAGGATGAAGTGTCGCCGCTCCCAGAGCTGGCGCACGTAGACAGGGAACCTCGGCCGCGCGATGGCACGGCGAAGTCCGTATCTCTTGGCGAGCTTGGCCAGCGGCTCCTGCCCGCTTCGGCCGCCCGCCTGGGCGTCCGCGACAGCGGATTCCGGCTGGCTCATGGCAAGGACTCTATTGGATCCCGGTCGGTGGGGTGCCTGCCGCGCGGGTTGGCGGCAGCGTCAGTTGGACGGAGTCTTGGGACACTCGGTTCCCAAGGTGCCGTCAAGACCTGCTCAACCGTAGCCCAGCGCGGCGCGGTGCGCTGGCAAGGGCACGACCACTCTCATGTAGAGGGTAATTTTCATCGTCTGTTCACGTCCCGGCCGTACCGGTTACACGGGCTCTGTACGATTTGTTGCCTGTTGGGCTGAATGTCTGTGACGCTGGATTGGCACACGTGTGACCGAACTGCAACGCGCCAGAGACTCCCTGGTGGCAAGTAGTAAGGGATAGTCGCGATCGACTGGCAGGGCGTCGGCTGGTTTGACCATGTCAGCCAAACCCGGGGGGAAAACCAGGATCCCCCCGTCAGGCTGCTCACGATCACCGCAGCTCAGCGCTAACGCCCACCTGTAGAGGGAGGAATTCTTTCACCATGCGTGTTACTAAGGGCGCACAGATCGTCGCCGGTACCGCGCTGCTCGCCCTCGCGGTTGCCGCGTGTGGCGGTGGCGCCTCTGACAGTGGCGGCACTGCTGCCGGAGGCGGCGGGGAGACGCCGGTCCGCATGGAGATCGGCGAGCCCCAGGAGCTCCTGAACCCCCAGAACACGACCGAGACCGAGGGGTCCGAGGTCCTCGCCGCAGTGTTCTCCCCGCTGGTCCGCTACGACGAGAACAAGCAGCCGGTCGAGGAAGCCGCCGAGTCGATCACGACGTCGGACAGCAAGGTCTGGACGATCAAGCTCAAGTCCGGCTACACGTGGCACGACGGCACGCCGGTTACCGCCGCCGACTACGCTCGCGCGTGGAACTACGCGGCCCTGCAGGACAACGCCATGAGCTCGTCCTACTTCTTCGGGCGCGTCGACGGCTACGCCGACGTCCACCCGGGTGAGGGCAAGACGCCGACGGCCAAGGAGATGAAGGGTCTCAAGGTCGTCGACGACTCCACGCTCGAGGTGACGCTCTCGGCGCCGTTCTCGCAGTTCAAGACGATGCTGGGCTACACCGCGTTCTACCCGATGCCGAAGGCGGCCCTCGGCGCCGACGGCAAGGTGACGCAGACCTTCGGCGAGCAGCCGATCGGTCAGGGCCTGTTCAAGCTCGACAAGCCCTACAAGAAGGGCACCGACCAGACCATCGACCTGACGGTCTACGACAAGTTCCCGGGCGCCAAGCCGAAGAACTGGAAGAAGCTCCAGTTCAAGGTCTACACGAGCTCCGAGACCGCGTTCAACGACCTGCAGGCCGAGAACCTGGACATCCACGACTCGCTGCCGCCTTCGACGATCGCCACGGCCAAGTCCGTGCTCGGCGACCGCTACCACGACGAGCCCGACGCCGCCGTGGGTTACATCGGCGTCCCGCTGCAGTACAACCCCGAGTTCAAGGACCCGCAGGTCCGCAAGGCCATCTCGCTGGCCATCGACCGGAAGACCATCACCGAGACGGTCTTCTCCGGTACCCGCGCCCCCGCCGACGACTTCATCAACCCGGCCATCCCCGGCTACCGCCAGGGCGCCTGCGACGCGTGCACGTACAACCCGGCCGAGGCCAAGAAGCTGTACGACGCCGCCAAGGGCCCCAAGACCATCGAGCTGGGCTACAACGCCGACGGTGGCCACAAGGAGTGGATCGAGGCCGTCGCCAACAACCTCCGCGCCAACCTGGGCATCGAGGTCACGCCGAAGCCGTTCGAGAAGTTCCAGGGCATCCTGGACGCCCTGGACGCCAAGGAGTACAAGGGCCTGTTCCGTATGGGCTGGTCCATCGACTACCCGTCGGCTGAGAACTACCTGACCCCGATCTTCGGCACCGGCTCCATCGGCACCGGCTCGAACTACGGTGGCTACTCCAACAAGGAGTTCGACGAGCTGGTCTCCAAGGGTGACCAGGCCGCCGACGCCGCCGAGGGCCTGAAGTTCTACCAGCAGGCCGACGACATCCTCATCAAGGACCTCCCGTACATCCCGGTTTACTTCTACCGGAGCAACTTCGGGTACTCCTCGAAGGTGAAGAACGTCAAGCTCAACCTGCTCAACCAGGTTAACTGGGTCGACATCGAGAAGGCCTGACGTTCATTCGCGCGGTGGACGGCTCTTGCCGTCCACCCGCCGGAGGGCTGAGCTTGGAGGCAGCCACTCGAGCCGGGTGAACCACGGGCTCCGGGGGCTGCCTCCAAGTCATGTACCGGAGGGCTTGTATGGGCCGTTATGTCATCAGGCGCTTGATCCAGGCGATACCCGTCCTGCTCGGCGCCACGCTACTCATCTTCATGATTGTCTTCGCACTGCCAGGGGACCCCATCGCGGCGCTGTTCGGAGACAAGCGCCCGGACCCCGCGGTCGCCGAGGTCCTGCGTGAGCAGTATCACCTCAACGATCCGCTGCTGTTGCAGTACTGGTACTACATCAGCGGCGTGCTCTTCCGCGGTGACTTCGGCGTGAACTTCGCCGACGTCCCCGTCTCCCAGGTCATGGCCGGCAAGTTCCAGGTCACCCTGAACCTCGCGCTGACCGCCCTGGTGATGGAGGCGCTCATCGGCGTCGGCCTGGGCCTGTGGGCGGCGCTGCGCCGCGGCAAGGCCACCGACACCGCCATCCTGGCCTCCACGCTGCTGCTCATCTCGGTGCCCACGCTGGTCACCGGCTTCGTGCTGCAGCTGATCCTGGGCGTCAAGCTCAAGCTGTGGACCGGGCTGGACATCTTCCCGGTCGCGGGCACGTTCGCGGGCTGGCGCAGCTATCTGCTGCCCGGCTTCGTGCTCGCGGGGACGTCGATCGCGTACCTGACCAGGCTCACCAGAACCAGCCTGGTGGAGACGCTCAGAGCGGACTACATCCGAACGGCCACGGCCAAGGGCCTGCCGCGACGGCGCGTCATCGGCCGGCACGGGTTGCGTAACGCGCTGATCCCGCTGGTCACCTATCTGGGCGCCGACCTCGGCAACCTGATGGGCGGCGCGGTGATCACCGAGACGATCTTCAATCTCCCGGGGATTGGAAATCAGCTGTTCCAGTCGGTTTACTTGCGAGAACAACCGGTTGTGGTGGGGATCATCACCGTCCTGGTGCTGATCTACATCCTGGCCAACCTGGTCGTCGACCTGCTGTACGCCGTGCTCGACCCGAGGATCCGCTATGAGTAACCCAATCCCGCCGGTCGGGCCCGGGCTCCCGGAGACGCAGACACTGGTCACGGACACGGTTACCGATCCGGCGCCCACGCCACAGGGCAAGAAGGGCAAGGAAGGCAAGCCCGCGAGCTTGTGGAGCGACGCCTGGTACGACCTCAGGCGCCGGCCGATGTTCATCATCTCGGTGGTCATCATCCTGGTCCTGCTCGTCATGTCGTTCCTGCCGTCGCTGTTCACGGCGATCGACCCGTTCAACGCCAGGACCTGTGACCTGTCCACGGCCAGGCAGGCGCCCAGCGCCGGCCACCTGTTCGGCAAGGACAGCCTGGGGTGCGACGTCTACGCCAGGACGATCTACGGCGCCCGCAACTCGATCGTGATCGGCGTGTTCACCACGATCATCACCACGCTGGTCGGCGGCCTGCTCGGCCTGATCGCCGGCTACCGGAGCGGCCTGGTCGACACGGTGTCCTCGCGGCTCACCGAGATCTTCTTCGCCATCCCCCCGATCCTGGGCGCGCTGCTCATCGCCGCCACCTTCCGCGGCCGGGCCAACAGCATCATGCTGGTCATCCTCGCGCTGGCGGTGCTCGGCTGGCCGATGACGTTCCGCATCATGCGGGCGGCCGTGATCACCGCGAAGAACCAGGACTTCGTGGTCGCGGCCAAGGCGCTGGGAGCGAGCGCGGGGCGGATCATGTTCCGTCACCTGCTGCCCAACTCGCTGGCCCCGGTCATCGTCGTGGCCACGATCAACCTGGGCGGCTTCATCGCCGCCGAGGCCGCGCTCTCGTTCCTGGGCGTGGGTGTCCAGTCGCCGGACATCTCATGGGGTCTGATGATCGCCGACGCGCGCATCAGGTTCTTGGAGGCGCCGCTGCCGCTGGTGTTCCCGGCCGTGTTCCTCAGCATCACGGTGCTGGCGTTCATCATGATGGGCGACGCCGTACGCGACGCGCTCGACCCGAAGCTCAGGTAGAAGGGGGGATCAAGTGAAGAAGACGTCAACGGATGTGTTGCCCGCCGAGGGAGGGCTGGGCGACCAACCGCTGCTCGCGGTCGACAACCTGCACGTGGAGTTCCGTACGCGTGCCGGGGTCGTACGCGCTGTGAACGGCGTGAGCTACACGGTCAGCCCCGGTGAGACGCTCGCGGTGCTGGGCGAGTCGGGTTCGGGCAAGTCCGTGACCGCGCAGGCGATCATGGGCATTCTCGACATGCCGCCGGCGGTCATCCCCAAGGGGGAGATCCGCTTCAAGGGCACCGACCTGCTCAGGCTGTCGGAGGAGGCGCGCACGCAGGTGCGCGGCCAGCGCATCGCGATGATCTTCCAGGACGCGCTCTCCGCGCTCAACCCGGTGTTCACCGTGGGCTGGCAGATCAGCGAGATGTTCCGGGTACACCGCGGCATGTCCAAGCGCGACGCCATGAAGAAGGCCGTCGAGCTGATGGACCGGGTCCGCATCCCGGCCGCCAGGCAGCGCGTGAACGACTATCCGCACCAGTTCTCCGGGGGCATGCGCCAGCGCATCATGATCGCGATGTCGATCGCGCTGGACCCCGAGGTGCTGATCGCGGACGAGCCGACCACGGCGCTCGACGTGACCGTCCAGGCCCAGATCATGGAGCTGCTGGCCGAGCTGCAGCGCGAGAGCCAGATGGGCCTGATCCTGATCACGCACGACCTCGGCGTCGTGGCCGACGTGGCCGACAAGATCGCCGTCATGTACGCGGGTCGCATCGTGGAGAAGGCCCCCGTGCACGACATCTACAAGGGCCCCGCGCATCCGTACACGAAGGGCCTGCTGGAGTCGATCCCCCGGGTCGACCTCAAGGGCCAGGACCTGTACGCGATCAAGGGCCTGCCGCCCAACCTGCTCGACCTGCCGACCGGTTGCGCGTTCCACCCCCGGTGCCCCTACCGGCAGGACGACTGCGTGACCGACGCACCCCCGCTCCACGAGATCAGCGGCACCCGAGGCAGCGCGTGCCACTACTGGAGGGAGGTCCTCGATGGCGAACGGTGAGCGCATCCTCGAGGTACGCGACCTGGTCAAGCACTTCCCCCTGACCCAGGGCATCCTCTTCAAGCGGCAGATCGGCGCGATCAAGGCCGTCGACGGCGTGTCGTTCGACCTGCACAAGGGCGAGACGCTGGGCATCGTGGGCGAGTCGGGCTGCGGCAAGTCCACCCTCGCCAAGGTGCTGATGGCGTTGGAGCGGCCGACCTCGGGCTCGGTGCTGATCAACGGCCGGGACATCGGCAAGGCCAAGGGCGGCGAGCTCAAGCGGATGCGCCGCAACATCCAGATGGTGATGCAGGACCCGTACACCTCGCTGAACCCCCGGATGACCGTCGGCGACATCATCGGCGAGCCGTACGAGATCCACAGCGACGCGGCGCCGCGCGGCGACCGCCGCAAGAAGGTGCAGGAGCTGCTGGAGGTCGTCGGGCTCAACCCCGACCACATCAACCGCTACCCGCACCAGTTCTCCGGTGGACAGCGGCAGCGCATCGGCATCGCCCGAGGGCTGGCGCTCCAGCCGGAGATCATCGTCTGCGACGAGCCGGTGTCGGCCCTGGACGTGTCCATCCAGGCGCAGGTGATCAACCTGCTGGAGCGGCTGCAGAACGAGTTCGACCTGGCGTACATCTTCATCGCCCACGACCTGTCGGTGGTGCGGCACATCTCCGACCGGGTGGGCGTGATGTACCTGGGCAAGTTCGTGGAGCTCGGGAAGGACACCGAGATCTACGACAGGCCCGCGCACCCGTACACGCAGGCGCTGCTCTCGGCGGTGCCGGTGCCCGACCCGGAGGGCCGGGAGCAGCGGGAGCGGATCATCCTGCAGGGCGACCCGCCGTCCCCGGCGAACCCGCCGTCGGGATGCCGGTTCCGTACGCGGTGCTGGAAGGCGCAGGAGATCTGCGCCGAGGAGGAGCCGCTGCTGCAGATCCGTCCGGGTACCGGGCACGAAAGCGCCTGCCACTTCGCGGAGACGCACGACGTGGTGCACGTAGGCTGACACGCCTCATAAGACCCTCCGAGGGAGCTCCCCCGGAGGGTCTTCGCGTTTCTACGTGGTGACGATCAGCGCGGAGCCGTGGCCGAACAGGCCCTGGTTGGCGGCGAGGCCGACGCGGGCGACGGGGACCTGGCGGTCGCCGGCCTCGCCCCGCAGCTGCGCGGTCAGCTCGCAGAGCTGGGCGATCGCCTGGGCCGGGATCGCCTCGCCGAAGGAGGCCAGGCCGCCCGAGGGGTTGACCGGGATCCGGCCGCCGAGCCCCGTCTCCCCGTCGTGCAGCAGCTTGGCCGCCTCCCCTGGCTGGCACAGGCCGACGTCCTCCATCCAGTCCAGTTCCAGGGCCGTCGAGAGGTCGTACACCTCCGCCAGTGAGACGTCCTCAGGTCCCACCCCTGCTTCCTCGTACGCCGCGTGCGCGATCGCCGCTCTGAAGGGCCTCTCAGGGGCCGGTACGGCGACGCGGGAATCGGTGGCGAAGTTCGGCAGCTCCAGGATCGTGCTGGGGAAGGTCGGGGTGACGGTGGAGACGGCGGCCAGGCGTACCGGAGCCCGCAGGCCCCGGCGGCGGGCGTAGGACTCCGAGGCCAGGACCACCGCAGCGCCTCCGTCCGAGGTGGCGCAGATGTCCATGAGGCGCAGCGGGTCGGCGACCAGGGGCGAGGCCAGCACCTCCTCGGCGGTGACGGGCTTGCGGTAGCGGGCCATGGGGTTGAGCGAGCCGGCCCGCGAGTTCTTGACCTTGACGGCGGCGAAGTCGGCCGGGGTCGAGCCGTGCACGGCCATGCGCCTGCGGGCGTACAGGCCGAAGTAGGCGGGGTTGGTGGCGCCCAGCAGGCGGAAGCGGAGCCAGTCGGGGTCGTCGGGGCGGTCGCCGCCGACCGGTTTGAAGAAGCCCTTCGGGGTCGAGTCCGCCCCGACCACCAGCGCCACGTCGCACAGGCCCGCGAGGATGCGCGTGCGGGCGATGTCCACGGCCTGGGCGCCGGAGGCGCACGCCGCGTAGCAGGAGGCGATCCTGGCGCCCGACCAGCCCAGCGCCTGCGCGTAGGAGGCGCCCGCGACGAAGCCCGGGTAGCCGTTCCTGATCGTGTCCGCCCCGACCACGAACTCCACGTCGGTCCACGCCACCCCGGCGTCCCGCAGGGCCGCGCGGGCGGCGGCGACGCCGTACTCCAGGAAGGGCCTGCCCCACTTGCCCCACGGATGCATCCCGACGCCCAGCACGACCACGCTCATGAGACCCGCTCCCACATCCACATCAGCGGTCCGTCCGACAGCGGCCCGGAGGTGAGCTCCAGCTCCATGCCGACCTCCAGCTCGTTCACGGTGAGGCCCTTGACCTGCCCGAGCACCACGATCCCCACCTCGTCGAGCTCGACGGCGGCCAGCGTCACCGGCACGTACGGGTCCGCGGCGACGTAGGGGGCGGGGGGTGGGTAGCAGGCGTTCGTGTACGACCACACCCGGCCGCGGCGGGGGAGGCGGGTCGTCTCCATCGAGGTGGCGTCGCAGCGGGGGTTGGGGCAGAGGCCGGGACGGGGCGGGAAGGTGACGGTGCCGCAGGTGGCGCAGCTGGTGCCCAGGAGGAAGACGCCGTCCTCGTCGATGGCGAACCAGCCCTCGATCGCTAACGTCATGCCGCCAGTATCGCACAAGCGCTTGCTAGGGTAACGACTCGCCGACGTCCCTTCTGTCCTTTTGGGGGAGGGAGGGTCGGGTTGGGGGTCAGGGGCGGCGTTTGCGGTGGCGGACGAGGATGCGGGCGGACATCGCCGCGGCGAGCATCACCATGCCCGCCACCACCGGCCCCCGGGAGGCGGGCGGTGGGCCGTCGCCGAAGTACGGGCCGGGGTGGGCGAGGCCGGCGCCGGGCGGGTCCAGGCGGGCGGCCTCCCTCAGGGCGAGCAGGGCGTTGGCCACCCCGTGCCCGTAGGCGGGGCTGTGGCCGTCGGCCGGCTGCAGCCTGGTGCCGAGCTCGATGGCCGTCCGTACGTGGTAGGGCGACATGTCGGGATACGCGGACTTGATCAGGGCCGCCACGCCCGCCACCATGGCCGCCGCCGAGCTGGTGCCGTCGCTCACCACGTAGGAGTCGCGCGCGTCGGCCGTGACGATCTCGGTGCCCGGCGCGACCACCGACAGGTAGTCCTGCCTGTTGGAGAACGCGGCCACCCTGAGCTCCCGGTCCACCGCCCCCACGGCCATCACCCCGGGATAGGCGGCGGGGAAGTTCTTCCTGTTGGCCGTGCCGCCGTCGTTGCCCGACGAGGCCACCAGCACGGCGCCGCGCGCGATCGCGTACTGGATGGCCTCCTCCTCCGAGGGCGAGCCCTCCCACGCGCCGCTGCCGCCGCCCAGCGACATGCTGATCACGCCGGCCCCGTGGTCGACCGCGTACCGGATGCCCTTGGCCAGCGCGTCGCGCCCGCCGGCGCGCTGCTGCTCGCGCAGCGGGTCGCCGTTCTCCAGCGTGACCCGGATGGACAGCACCCTGGCCGCGGGCGCCACCCCGATCACGCCGCCCTTGTGCTCGTCGCCGTGGCCGCGCCCGGCGATCAGGCTGGCCATGGCGGTCCCGTGCCGCCCCCAGAGGCCCTTGGCGGTCCCGGTCAGGTCGGGGCCCTGGATCACGGCGCCCTCCAGGTCGGGGTGGCGGCCGTTCACGCCGGTGTCGAGCACGGCGACGATCACGCCCTCGCCCCTGCTCGACCGCCACGCCTCGGGCAGCCGCATCGCGGCGAGCTGCCACTGTCCCGCCCGGGCGGCCTCGCCCACGTCGTCGGTGGCGCTCGCCGGAACGGTTCCCACCACCAGCGCGGTGACGAGGAAGGCGACGGCGAGCCTGCTCATCGGGTGAGCGTCCGGTGCAACTCGGTGGCGAGCTGCCGCGCCGTGGCGCGCAGCCGGGGCGCGAGGCGGTCACCCGGCTGGTACGGCCGGCCGTCGGCGTACCCGGCGGCCGTCGCCACCACGTAGCGCTCGTCGGACCTGAGCACCACCCCGGTGAAGTACTGCCGCTCGCCGAAGCGCTCGGCCGGCCCCCGGGGAAAGGCCACCGGCCGCACGGTCGCGGGCCGTCCCACGCGGAAGTAGTCGCGTCCGGGCGTGTCGAGCACGGCGATGCCCACGGTGGCGACGAACGTCTGCGTGCTGTCGGCGTACGTGGCGCGCAGGGCCACGCGGCAGCCGCGCCGGACGGCGGCGGGCTGGAACGCCGTCCGGCAGGGCGCCTCGGGGGCGACCCCGGCCAGCTCGTACGTGACCCGCGCCCCCGACGGGCTGACCCCGGGCAGGGTCGCGGGGAAGATCTGCGCGACGGGCCACGCGTGCCAGCGCTCTGACACGGGCGGCTCCGGCGCGGGCCAGATCGCGGACATTATGGAGAGCAGCACGATGGACAGCTGGTACAACGTCGACCTCTGGAGGGGAGGGGAGGGACGCCCGCGCGTTGCATTCTGACACGTGCCCGCTGATTCATTCCGACGCTTCGGTAAACAGACCGATACGCGGAGTAATTCCGATCTGTGTGCCTTCGTCCTATGGAGTAGGGGAGAGTCGGACATGTGCGCCAGGTGGGAGCCCCAGCCGCTGCGCTGCGTCACCGGAATTGACCGCGATCGCGATCAGCCCCGCCGAGTCCGCGAACGCCACCAGCTCCCCCGGCGGCACCGCCGCGAACGTCTCCCGGTAGGGCAGCGAGAGCTGCCGCCGGCCCAGCCAGACCCCCAGCGTGTCGCCCACCCGCACGCCCAGCGCGTGCAGGTCCCCGACCGCGATCGAGAGCTGGGTGTTGCCGTAGCGGTCGACCGAGACGACCTCGCCCTCCACCGAGCCCTCACGCAGCAGCGTGGTCGGCGCCGGCAGCGTCACCAGCCTGCCGATCGGCACCTCGGGCCCCAGGTCCGACGGTCTCAGCCCGCCGCACAGCCGCCCCGCGACCGGCGAGAAGACGTCGCGCCCGTGGAAGGTGGGGGAGACCGGCCGCAGGAAGTGCTCCTCGTTGCTGATCGCGTAGGCGGCCTCGGCGCCGCCGCTGGCGTGCACGGCCCACGACAGCAGCCCGTTGTCGGGCCCGATGAACACCCGCCCGCCCGCCTCGACGGCCACCGCCCGCCGGGCGCCGCCCGCGCTGGGATCGACCGCGCCGATATGGATGCCCGCAGGAAGGTACGGAATGGTCTGGGCGAGAATCGCCGCGCCACGCCGTACGTCACCTGCGGGGATCAGGTGGCACACGTCGATCACCCGCGCCTCGGGGGCGATTCCGGCGATCACTCCGTGACACGCCGCCACATAGCCGTCTTCGAGTCCGTAGTCGGTGAGGAGCGTGATTACTGAGGTCACATTTCGTGACTGTACGTCTCTCAATACGTCGTGAACAGCCGCACTTCGCACATTACGATTGGCCACGGGCCGCGTGCGTGCGGAGTCGTCGCACGCACCTTTCCCGAGGAGGACACCATGGGAGCACCGCTCAGCGGTGACAATGCTGCCCAGGAGACGTCCGGCCAACCCCTCTCAGAACGCGATCTCGAACTCCTCGCCTTCGAACGCCAATGGTGGCGCTACGCGGGCGCGAAGGAGCAGGCCATCAAGGAGAGCTTCGGGTTCTCCGCCACGCGCTACTACCAGTTGCTCGGTGAGCTGATCGACCGGCCGGAGGCGCTGGAGCACGATCCCATGCTGGTCAAGCGGCTGCGCAGGTTACGGTCCACCCGTCAGCGTGACCGCGCCGCCAGGAGACTCGGCATGCGTCCCTGACGGCTGGGTACGGCAGCCGCGTGAGGAACATCCCTGGAATGAAAGCGATCTTGGACGACCCGGCGGGCGCCGTGATCGGGCTCGACTTCGACGGAACCCTGTCGCCGATCGTGCCCGATCCCGCCGAGGCCGTGATCCATCCGAAGGCGCCGGAGGTGCTGGCCGAGCTCGGCGCCCACGTCCTGGCGGTGGCCATCGTGACCGGCCGGCCGCCGGCCACCGCGCTGGAGCTCGGGCCGG
This sequence comes from Nonomuraea sp. NPDC003201, assembly GCF_053590415.1. Classification (NCBI taxonomy): domain Bacteria; kingdom Bacillati; phylum Actinomycetota; class Actinomycetes; order Streptosporangiales; family Streptosporangiaceae; genus Nonomuraea; species Nonomuraea sp. NPDC003201. The sequence continues at coordinate 17,119 of NZ_JBSFTC010000123.1, read as the reverse complement.
GCCTGGCCGACGTGCCCCGGCTGGTCGTGCTCGGCCACTACGGCTTCGAGCGCTGGGAGGCCGGGCAGATCTCCGGCCCCCCGCCGCCTCCGGGCGTGCTCGAGGCCGAGGCCGAGCTGCAGCTGCTGCTCGAGTCGCTGGGCCTGCGCGACGTCACCATCGAGGACAAGGGCCGGGCCGTCGCCGTGCACACCAGGCGCAGCTCCGACCCGGAAGGCGCGCTGGCCAGGCTGCGCGAGCCGCTGGCCGAGCTGGCCGGCAAGCGCGGCCTGGTGGTCGAGCCGGGGCGCTTCGTGCTGGAGCTGCGGCCGCCGGGCATGGACAAGGGGCAGGCGCTCAGCCTGTTCCTGGCGGAGCGGGCCGCCAGGTCCGTCATGTTCGTGGGCGACGATCTCGGCGACCTGGCCGCGTTCGAGGCCGTACGCCTCTCGGGCCTGCCCGGCGTGACCGTGTGCAGCGGCTCCGCGGAGGTCACCGAGCTGGCCGAGCGGGCCGACATCGTGGTGGACGGGCCCGACGGCGTCGTCGCGCTGCTGGAGGAGCTTGTGGCGGCTTTCAGCCGTTCGTGATTGAGCTGCAAGTCGCGCTCCCTAGGGTCGGGCGCATGCACAAGCGACACCTCGCCGCCGTGGCCGTGGCCGCGGCCACCCTCCTCGCGACCTCCCTGCCCGCGCACGCCGCACCCGCCCAGGCGGTCAAGCTGCGCAAGGGCCTGACCCTGTACATCCCGATCAAGTGGGTGGTCCACCGCTTCGGCGACGATGTCCAGATCGTGACCGGCAAGTGCGGCAAGCCCATGGGCTGGGGGACGCCCGAGTGCGACGCCTTCTACGTCCTCGGCCCCTCGTCCATCAAGCGCGGCGCCGAGGGGTTCGGCCCGTACACCGGCAAGCGGCCCTTCTACACGGCGAGCGACGTGCAGCCGTGCCCGTTCAACCGGAAGTGGGGCGAGGCCATCGGCCCGAAGGTCACCAGGGGCCTGCGCCAGGTCGGCGCGGGGCACAAGGCCGCCTACAACGCGTGGCAGTCGGAGTGCGTCAAGTATTCGGGCTCGACCACGAAGGTGCTGCTCCGCTTCACGCAGCGCGAGTGGTACCTGCCGCAGAGCAAGATCCTCATCGTGGACCAGTGGAACACGCCGGGGCTGGCCGACACGCTCAAGCACGCCGACTGGACCTGACCGAGGTCAGATCTCGGCCAGCGCGTCGAGCTGGGCCGCGAGCCACTTCTGCGGGGGCAGGGCGGTGGCCGCGGCGTGCAGCTTGTCGCGCCGCATGCGGCGCTCGTCCTCCGGCATGACGAGCGCGGCGTGCAGCGCGGCGGCCGTCCCGCTGATGTCGTACGGGTTCACCACGAGCGCGTGCGGGCCCAGCTCGGCCGCCGCCCCCGCCTCGCGCGAGAGCACGAGCGCGCACCTCGTGGACAGGATCGGGCCCTCCTTGGCGACCAGGTTCATCCCGTCGCGGATGGGGTTGACCAGCAGCACGTCGGCCATCCGGTACGCGGCCAGCGAACGCGGGTAGTCGTCGTTGACGTTGAGGATCAGCGGGTCCCAGTCCTCGGTGCCGTACTCGTCCTCGATCTCCTGCGCGCAGCGCAGCACCGACGCGGTGTATTCGCGGTATTCGGGCAGGTCGTGCCGGCTCGGGTAGGCGAACGCCAGGTGCACCACCTTGCCGTGCCACTCCGGGTGCGCGGCGAGGAACTCGCGGTAGGCCACCAGGCCGCGCACGATGTTCTTCGACAGCTCGGTGCGGTCGATGCGGACGATCAGCCGGCGGTCGCCCACCTGCTCCCTGAGCGCGGTCATGTGCGACTCGACGTCGGGCTCGACGGCGCGCTCCCACAGCGCGTCGCCGTCCACGCCGAGGCTGTGCACGCCGATGCGGGTGGTCCGGCCCTCGTGGGTGACGCTGCGGCCCACGCGGTCGACCTCCGCGCCCAGCAGCGCCTCGCAGCAGTCCATGAACGCCTGCGCCCACCTGTCGGCCAGGAATCCGGCGTGATCGGCCCCCAGGATGCCCTCCAGGACCTCTCCGACCACCTCGTCGGGCAGCAGCGAGAAGTATTCGGGGGGCGCCCACGGGGTGTGGCTGAAGTGGGCGATGCGCAGGTCCGGCCGCTCGGCGCGGAGCATCGCCGGGGTCAGCGTCAGGTGGTAGTCCTGCACCATGACGCGGGCGCCGTGGCCGGCCTCGTCGGCCAGCGCCAGCGCGAACGCGCCGTTGTAGTCGCGGTAGGACTCCCACTCGCGCTCGAACCTCGTGCCGAAGTTGGGCGAGTTCGGGATGTCGTAGAGCAGGTGGTTGACGAACCACAGGGTGGAGTTGGCCACGGCGTTGTAGGCGCGGTGGAAGGTGGCGGGCGGGATGTCGAGCATGCGCAGCGGGCCCGTGTCGTAGCCGGCGTGGTCGATGCGGCCGCCCGGCACCAGGCGCACGGCGCTGCGGTCGCCGTCGGACAGCGCCGCGCACACCCACAGCATGCCGTCCTTCCTGGCCACCTCGGACAGTGCCGAAACCAGGCCGCCGCCACCGCGTTTCATGGTCAGCTCGCCGTCGTCCGAGACGGTAAAGGAAACGGGCCCTCTGTTGGAGGCCACCAGGACGCTGTTCATCTACGCTCCCTTCGCCCATAGGATCCCAGCTATGGCGCTTGATGAGCTAACCGAGGAACTCGCCCGCTCGGCCGCAGGAGGAGATCATCGCGCACTTGGCGAGCTCCTGGCGCGGATCGAGCCGGATGTGATGCGGCACTGCGCCCGGATCCTCCCCTATCACCAGGATGCCGAGGAAGCCTCGCAGGACACGTTGCTGGCCGTGGCGCGCAACATCGGCCGGTTCGAGGGCCGGGCGCGGTTCAGCACCTGGTTGCACATCGTGACGGCCAACTGCGCGCGCACCACGTACAGGTCGCTCAAACGGCGCGCGGCCGAGCAGACCTCGGACGAGCTGCCCACGCAGAAGCCCGACGTGGCGCGGGTGAGCGTGATCGCGGGCTCCCGGCTCGACCTGCTCGACGCCATGGAGGCGCTGGAGGCCGACAAGCCCGACCTGGCGCAGGCGCTGGTGCTGCGCGACATCGTCCAGCTCGACTACAACGAGGTGGCCGAGCAGCTCGGCATTCCCCTGGGCACCGCCAAGTCGCGCATTCACCAGGCCCGCAAATACGTGCAGGGAGTGCTGGGTGATGATTATCGCTGAGACGCCACGTCTCGCATCTTGAGACGGGTGGCCATTTGGGCCCCACGGACGGGTAGAGTCCTTTTCAACAACTGAATATTGCTCATCCAGAGGGGTGGAGGGACCGGCCCTGCGAAGCCCCGGCAACCCTCCCGGTTTGAGACTCGCGACCTGGCGAGGCCGACCGGGACAAGGTGCCAATTCCGGTCTGCGGTCAAGGTGGCCGCAGGCGAAGATGAGGGAAGGCCTCGCTTCATGTCGCTCGACTTTGGTCCTGCTGTCGGTCTGTCCTGCCGCGAGTGCGGCACGCGTTACCCGCTCGGTCCGAGCTTCGCGTGTCTGGAGTGTTTCGGGCCGCTCGAAGCGGCCTATTCCTTCGGTACGGTGACCCGCTCCGACATCGAGTCGGGTCCCGCCAACATCTGGCGTTACCGGTCGCTGCTCCCGGTGCCGGTTGACGTCGCGAGTAAGCCCAATATGAACCCGGGTTGGACCAAACTGGTCAAGGCCGGAAACCTCGGACGCGCACTCGGTCTCAAGAACCTGTACGTGAAGGACGACTCGGGCAACCCCACCCATTCCTTCAAGGACCGGGTCGTCGCCATCGCCGTCGAGGCGGCGCGTAACTTCGGCTTCCACACCCTTTCCTGCTCCTCCACGGGCAACCTCGCGGGCGCGGTCACCGCGGCGGCGGCGCGCGCCGGGCTCGAGGCGTGCGTGTTCATCCCGGCCAACCTCGAAGCGGCCAAGATCGCCATGGCTCGCGTGTTCGGCGGCAAGCTGATCGGGATCGAAGGCACGTATGACGAGGTCAACCGGTTCTGCTCCGAGCTGATCGGCGACCCGCTGGGTGACAAGTGGGGGTTCGTCAACGTCAACCTGCGGCCCTACTACGCCGAGGGCTCCAAGACGCTCGCGTACGAGATCGCCGAGCAGCTCGGGTGGCGGTTGCCCGAGCAGATCGTCATCCCCATCGCCTCCGGCTCGCAGCTCACCAAGATCGACAAGGGCTTCCGCGAGCTGGTCCAGCTGGGGCTGGTCGAGGACACGCCGTACAAGATCTTCGGAGCGCAGGCGGCCGGGTGCTCGCCGGTCTCCACCGCGTACAAGGCGGGGCACGACGTCGTCCAGCCGGTCAAGCCCGACACCATCGCCAAGTCGCTGGCCATCGGCAACCCGGCCGACGGACCGTACGTGCTCGACATCGCCCGGCGCACCGGCGGGGCCGTCGAGGACGTCACGGACGCCGAGATCGTGGCCGCGATCAAGCTCCTGGCCTCGACGGAGGGCGTCTTCGCCGAGACCGCGGGAGGGGTGACCGTGGGCGTGCTGAAGAAGCTCGCCGAGAGCGGGCGGCTCGACCCCGAGGCCGAGACCGTGGTCCTCAACACCGGCGACGGGCTCAAGACACTCGACGCGATCAGCGACGACGCCCAGCCCACGGCCGTGATCCGGCCCTCCCTCGACGCGTTCCGCGCGACTGTCTGACAACCAGGAAAGGCGAGTTTAACCATGAGCGTTTCGGTGCGGATTCCCACCATTCTGCGCACCTACACCGGGGGCAACGCCGAAGTCAGTGGTGAGGGCGCGACTCTTCGTGACGTGCTTGCCAAGCTCGACTCGGACTACCCGGGGATCGGCGCGAGAATTCTGGATGAATCGGGCAAGATTCGTCGTTTTGTCAACGTTTACGTTGGGGAAGAGGACGTCCGTTTCGCCGACGGGCTCGACACTCCGGCACCTGAGGGCACTCAGATCTCAATCATCCCGGCGGTTGCCGGCGGCTGAGTGCTATAGATCACACGTGTGGAAGGCGCCCCTAGTGGGCGCCTTCTCCATTTCCAGGGCAAATGAAACGTTGAAGCGCCTTCGTTGCGAAGAAATGCGTCGTTTGCAGATTGACTCTGTTGCCAAACCCCGTGCCACAGGTATGGTCGAGGGCGATCGTCTGGCTGATTTTCCCTTAAGTCCGGCGATTACGGGTCTCGCGGAGGAATGGGCGAGATCTGAAAGCCCAGTAAGAGGAGTCGGAAGTGGCGCAGGGCACCGTCAAGTGGTTCAACGCGGACAAGGGCTACGGCTTCATCGCGGTAGACGGTGGTAAGGATGTATTCGTCCATTACTCAGCGATCATGATGGACGGGTACCGATCTCTCGAACAGGGCCAGCGGGTCGAGTTCGAGATCACGCAGGGCCAGAAGGGACCTCAAGCGGAGTCCGTCCGCGCGGTCTGATACACCCCCCTGGTATGCACCGGCGGGGATCGCCCGGCAGCGCAGTCCGTGCGAGCCCGCCACCTTTCTTTCGTCGACTCGGTCACGGCGAGCCGCGCGAGGCGGCTCGCCGTGCGTATGGATCCCGCCACCTGCGGTGGCCTGGACGCGGCTCGTCGCAGGTGCGGGGTCCTGCGGCCGGCGATGGACGGCTCCGCCGTACAGGCTGATATGGGGAGAAAAGGCCCGGTAGGAGGCTTCTCGCTTGCACTCGACAGGGTAGAGTGCTAAACAGTTCGTTGGCACTCTGTGCAGCAGAGTGCCAACACTCGGATCGGGACGATGGGGTCTGCCGAAGGAGATGCTGACCCATGCCGTCGCGGGCGTCGGCTCGGTCCACGACAAGCCACCCTGCATCTGGGAGGTCTAGCCTTATGGCAGCCAAGATGATCGCGTTTGACGAGGACGCCCGGCGCGGTCTCGAGCGTGGTATGAACCAGCTCGCCGACGCCGTCAAGGTGACCTTGGGCCCCAAGGGCCGCAACGTCGTGCTGGAGAAGAAGTGGGGCGCCCCCACGATCACCAACGACGGTGTCTCCATCGCCAAGGAGATCGAGCTCGAGGACCCGTGGGAGAAGATCGGCGCCGAGCTGGTCAAGGAAGTCGCCAAGAAGACCGACGACGTCGCGGGTGACGGCACCACCACCGCCACCGTGCTCGCCCAGGCGCTGGTGCGCGAGGGTCTGCGCAACGTGGCCGCCGGCGCCAACCCGATGGGCCTGAAGAAGGGCATCGAGGCCGCCGTCGAGCGCGTCAGCGAGGAGCTCTCCAAGCTGGCCAAGGACGTGGAGACCAAGGAGCAGATCGCTTCCACGGCCTCCATCTCCGCCGCCGACCCCGAGATCGGCTCGCTCATCGCCGAGGCGATGGACAAGGTCGGCAAGGAAGGCGTCATCACCGTCGAGGAGAGCAACACCTTCGGCCTCGAGCTCGAGCTCACCGAGGGCATGCGCTTCGACAAGGGCATGACGTCGATGTACTTCGTCACCGACTCGGACCGCATGGAGGCCGTGCTCGAGGACCCGTACATCCTGATCGTCAACAGCAAGATCTCCGCCAACAAGGATCTGCTGCCGCTGCTCGACAAGGTCGTCCAGTCGGGCAAGCCGCTGCTGATCATCGCCGAGGACATCGAGGGCGAGGCCCTGGCGACCCTGGTCGTCAACAAGATCCGCGGCCTGTTCCGCTCCGTGGCCGTCAAGGCCCCGGGCTTCGGCGACCGCCGCAAGGCCATGCTCAACGACATCGCCATCCTGACCGGTGGCCAGGTCATCGCCGAGGAGGTCGGTCTCAAGCTCGAGAACGCCACCCTCGACCTGCTCGGCCGCGCCCGCAAGGTCGTGGTGACCAAGGACGAGACGACGATCGTCGACGGCGCCGGTGACCCCGAGCAGATCGCCGGCCGGGTCAACGAGATCCGCGCCGAGATCGAGCGCACCGACTCCGACTACGACCGTGAGAAGCTCCAGGAGCGGCTGGCCAAGCTGGCCGGTGGCGTGGCGGTCATCAAGGCCGGCGCGGCGACCGAGGTCGAGCTGAAGGAGCGCAAGCACCGCATCGAGGACGCCGTGCGCAACGCCAAGGCGGCCGTCGAGGAGGGCATCGTGCCCGGCGGTGGCGTGGCGCTGCTGCAGGCCGGCGCCAAGGCGTTCGACAAGCTGGAGCTGTCGGGCGACGAGGCCACGGGTGCGGCGATCGTGCGCAAGGCTCTGGAGGAGCCGCTGAAGCAGATCGCGGTCAACGCCGGCCTCGAGGGCGGCGTCGTGGTGGAGCGCGTTCGCAACCTCACCCCGGGTGAGGGCCTGAACGCCGCTTCCGGCGAGTACGTCAACATGTTCGAGGCGGGCATCCTCGACCCGGCCAAGGTGACGCGCTCGGCGCTGCAGAACGCCGCTTCCATCGCGGCGCTCTTCCTCACCACCGAGGCCGTCATCGCCGAGAAGCCCGAGAAGAACGCTGCTGCTCCGGCCATGCCGGGCGGCGGCGACATGGACTTCTAGGTCTTTTCTTCGCTGTTCATAACAAGAGCGGCCCGGTTTTCCGGGTCGCTCTTGTTTTCGTTTATCAGCCATTACGTTTCATAATTGATCCGCTACTCCGAGTGAGGAAAGGTGGTGATCACACACCTCAACGAAGGAGTAGAGGATGCTTTCCCGCAGCAAGCGTATTTTCGGCATCGCCATTCTGAGCGCGGCCGCCGCGGCCGCCTTCGCCGTCCCTGCCCATGCGTCCGGCACCCCGGTCCTCACCGGTCAGCTCATGAAGGTGGTGCAGGCGCCGCTCTGCCTGACCACGGGGACGCTGGCCGGCGAGTCCAAGCTGGGAGTCCCGCTCGTCGAGGAGCTGCTGCCGCAGCTCGGGGCCTCTTGCGCAGTGTTCGGCTGACGCCTGCCGCGCTCTCGGTCTCTCGGACGCCCTGCCCTTCGCGGTGGGGCGTCTCCCTTTTTCCGGCCCGCCCGTTACGGGGGCGGCTTCCCTTTTCGCGCCTGCCGCACCGCCCTCCGGAGGGCGGTGCGGCCGTGGGCGCGGTCAGGTGCTGTAGGTCGCGACGACGTGGCCGCGAGCCAGGGTGTTGGCGGTGATGTTGAAGCCCACCACCGCCGGGCTGGCGTCGCCGTCCACGCCCAGCTTGTCGACGCCGAGGGCGTGCACCGTGAAGACGTAGCGGTGCGGGGCGCCGGGGGGCGGGGCCGCGCCGCCGTACTCCTTGGTGCCGTAGTCGTTGCGGGCGTGGACCGCCTCCGCGGGCAGGCCCTTGAACTCCGGGCCGGTGCCCGCGCCCGCCGGCAGCTCCGTCATCGAGGCCGGGAGGTCGAACAGCACCCAGTGCCAGAAGCCGCTGCCCGTGGGGGCGTCGGGGTCATAGCAGGTGACGGCGTAGCTGCGGGTCTCGGCGGGTGCGCCGGACCAGCGGAGGTGCGGCGACTGGTTGCCGCCCTTCATGCCCCAGTCGTTGAAGACGTGGAGGTCGTTCAGCCGCTCGCCGTCCTGGATGTCGTCGCTCTCGACCACGAGCGCGGGAACCGACGGCAGGTGTTCATGTGGAAGCGGTGCTGGCACGGCATCCTCCTAGGTTGAGAGCTCCTTGCTCAGCCATCCTAGAAGCGGCCGTGCCCGCCGACGATCAGCCCGTCAGCTCGGCCGGCAGCGGCTTGTCGTGCAGGACCGTCAGGGACGTCACCGCACGGGTCAGCACCACGTACAGCCTGGCCAGGCCCCTGGGTTCGGCCGCGACGATGTCCGCGGGCTCCACGACGATGACGTGGTCGTACTCCAGACCCTTGGCCAGGGTCGCGGGCACGATCAGGAGGCGGTGCTCCTCGTCCGAGTCGGGGCCGAGCACGGCGTGGGAGAGGTCGGCCAGCGCGCGGGAGACGTCGGCGACCAGGGCGTCAGGGACGATGACACCGATGGAGCCCTCCCTGGTGAGGACCTCCGCGGCGGCCTCCGCGATCGAGCCACCGGGGCGTACCGCGAGCGAGCCGAGGCCGGGGCGCAGCGACCGCGGCGCGGCCAGGTCGGGGGCGATGGAGGGGAGCAGCCGGGCGGCGTAGTCGAGGACCTCCCGCGGCACGCGGAAGCCGAGCGTCAGCTCCGTCACCTCGCCTTCGCGCTGGCCCAGGTGCTGGAGCACCGACTCCCACGAGCTGGTGGACCACGGGGTCGTGCCCTGGGCCAGGTCGCCGAGGACGGTGGCCGAGCCGTTGCGGCAGCGGCGGCCGAGCGCTCGCAGCTGCATCTCGGAGAGGTCCTGGGCCTCGTCCACCACGAGGTGGCCCAGGGACGGGGTGCGCTCCATGAAGTCGCGCAGCTCGTCCAGGAGCGCGGCGTCCGCGGCGGACCATTTCGCGGACTTCCAGCTCCGGTACGGCTTCCGCCATATAAGCATTTCCTGCTCATCCGGCGACAAATCGGATTTAGCGGCCTTTGTCAGGAATTCTGGGTCGGAGAGGAGGCGATAAAGGACTTGCTCCGGCGTTAGTTTGGGCCAGACCGTATCGACGAGCTGTTTCACCGGTTTCGACCTGGCCACGGCGTCCTGCACCCGGTCGTCGGGCGATTCGCCGCGCTGCTCCATTCGTACGAGCACCATGTGGGCCAGCCGCTGCGCGAGTGCCGCCCGGCCGGGGTTGTATCGCGTGGTGCCGCGCAAGGAGGCCACGATCTCGCGTACCTCGTAGTCAGCCACCCGGTAGCGGTAGGCGCCCTTGGAGAAGACCACGCCGTCCTCGGGCTTGACGATGTGCAGCCAGAGCGCGCGTTCGAGCACCGCCGCCATCCTGGCGTCGCCCTTCACCGCCGCCACCATCGGGTCCTCTTCGGCGGCGTACTCGCCGAGCAGCCCGCCCACCGTGGTCTGGTCGACCTTGACCTCGCCGAGCGCGGGGAGCACCGAGGAGATGTACGACAGGAAGGCGCGGTTCGGGCCGACGATCATCACGCCCGCCCTGGCGAGCCGCTCGCGGTGCGTGTACAGGAGATACGCGGCCCGGTGCAGGCCCACGGCGGTCTTCCCGGTGCCGGGGGCGCCCTGAACGCACACCGTCTGGGCCAGGGTGGATCGGACGATCTCGTCCTGGTCCGGCTGGATGGTGGCGACGATGTCACGCATCGGGCCGGTGCGCGGGCGCTCGATCTCGTTGGTGAGGATCTGTGACGGGCCGATCTCGCCGCCCTCGCCCAGCGGTTCGTCCTCGAACGCGGTCAGCGCGCCGCCGTGATATCCGAAGCGGCGCCTCCGTACGACTCCCATGGGGTCGGCGGGGCTGGCCTGGTAGAACGCCTGGGACACCGGCGCGCGCCAGTCGATGACCAGGGGCTTGCTACCGCCGTCGTGCACGTGGCGGCGGCCCACGTAGATCGTGCCGGGGAGGTCGTCACCCGCCTGCCGGTCGAGGCGGCCGAAGAACAGCGGGGTGTCGGGGTGGTCGGCCAGCGCGGCGACGCGCTGGTCGAGGAGGGACTGGAGGATCTGCTGCGACACCCAGTCACCCGCCGCGTCCGAGGACAGCGACTGGGCGTGGGCGCGCATCGCCTTGAGCGCGGCCCTGGACTCGGCCAGGTGAGCCTGCTCGGAGGCCAGTACGTCGGAGGGTATGTCGGGGGCCAATTGGTGTCCGGGCATGCGAAAGCGCCTCCCTGGGTCGGAAACGAAGGTGGTAAGGCAGCGAATCGGCCAGTCTAATGGCGACGCGGGGCGGCCTCCAAAGCATTTACCCCGCCGACCACCCACGCGCCGCCCCGCCCACCGGCTCCACCCAGCCACCCACCGTCCTGGCCGGTCATCCGCCGTCCCCGCTGGCCGCCTGCCGTCTCCGTCGGTCGTCTCCGCTCGGCCGCCCGCCGTCTCCGTCGTTCGCCCGCCCTTCCCGCCTGGTCGGCTCGCCGTCCCGCCGTTTGCCCGCCCGCCGCTGCTCTCAGCTTCGGCGCCCAACCGGCGTCGTCGGCGCGGCTCCTCGGGGGCCGGTACGGCGCGGGTCGGGCGGGCGGTCATGAGGGTGGGGGGCCGATGAGCGTGCCCGGCCCGGGTCGGCAACCGGCGCGGCGGGGGAGGGATGCTCGACCGGGCGAAAACGGCGTCGCGCTGCGCCGGAGAGTCCAAGCGCGGCGGTGGGGTGAGAGGGCGGCGGTGGGGTGATGATCGGGGCGAGTAGCGGTCTGCGGGGAGGGGTAGGGACAGGTGATGGCGCGGATTCAGCTGCGTTTTTCGCCGATCATTCCCACGATCGCCAGTTTCCTGCTCGCCGCCCTCTGGGCGTTGTCCGTCTTCGCGGGCTGGGGGTCGGAGGCGTTCTGCCAAGGCGGCGAGTCCGCTTCGACCTGCTCCCAGCGTCTTGGTACGGTCTCCACGGTATCGGGGCTGTTCGCCGCGCTCGCCGCCTGCTGCACGGCGGCCGCCTGGCTCATCCCGTGGTCCAGGCAGGACCCGCGCACGTTCGGGCGGGTCATGGGCGCGGGAGTGGGCGCCTGGGTCGTCGCGGAGGGTGTGCTGTTCCTCGGCGGCCTGATGGCGCGGTAGGGCGCCCCCGCCGGCTCGAAGCTTCTCATCGGTAACAACCGGGAAATACCGAAAAATTCGGGCATATCAGGTGCGTTTGTCGGATCATGGGGGTATGTCGGAGGCGGCGTGATAGTACGCAGGTGAGGGGGGTGGTTCGATTGTCTTCGGCCCGCGGAGTTTCGTGGACGTGACAGCACGCTGAACATGCCTGGCCGCTCGAGATGAGCGGCCGGGCGTCACACCTCGCCGTGCACGTCGTCGGCGTCGATGATCTGGTACGCGTACCCCTGCTCGGCCAGGAACCGCTGCCGGTGCGCGGCGAACTCCTGGTCCACCGTGTCCCTGCTGACCACCGTGTAGAACCGGGCGCCCCCGCCGTCGGCCTTGGGCCGCAGCACCCGGCCGAGCCGCTGGGCCTCCTCCTGGCGTGAGCCGAACGTGCCCGACACCTGGATCGCGATCGCGGCCTCCGGCAGGTCGATGGAGAAGTTCGCCACCTTCGACACCACCAGCACCTGGATCTCCTTGTCGCGGAAGGCCTGGTAGAGCCGCTCCCGCTCTTTGACCCTGGTCTCGCCCTTGATGACCGGCGCGTTGAGGTGCTCGCCGAGCTCGTCGAGCTGGTCGATGTACTGGCCGATGACCAGCACCTGCTCACCCAGGTGGCGGCGGACCAGCGCCTCGGTGACGTGGGTCTTGGACGGCGTGGTGGCGCAGAAGCGGTAGCGCTCCTCGGACTCGGCCATCGCGTACGCCAGCCGCTCCTCGTCCGTCAGCGTGACGCGCACCTCTACGCAGTCGGCGGGGGCGATCCAGCCCTGGTTCTCCATCTCCTTCCAGGGCGCGTCGTACCGCTTGGGACCGATCAGCGAGAACACGTCACCCTCGCGCCCGTCCTCGCGCACCAGCGTCGCGGTCAGCCCCACCCGCCGGCGGGCCTGGAGGTCGGCGGTCATCCGGAAGATCGGCGCGGGCAGCAGGTGCACCTCGTCGTAGACGATCAGGCCCCAGTCGCGGGCGTCGAACAGCTCCAGGTGCGAGTAGACGCCCTTCCGCCTGGTGGTCATCACCTGGTACGTGGCGATGGTGACGGGGCGGATCTCCTTCTTCGAGCCGGAGTATTCGCCGATCTCGTCCTCGGTCAGCGACGTGCGCTTGATCAGCTCGGTCTTCCACTGGTGGGCCGAGACCGTGTTCGTGACGAGGATGAGCGTGGTGGCCTGCGCGTGGGCCATGGCGGCCGCGCCGACGATGGTCTTGCCGGCGCCACACGGCAGCACGACCACGCCGGAGCCGCCGTGCCAGAACGCGTCGGCCGCCTCCTGCTGGTACGGCCGCAGCGCCCAGCCCTCCTGCAGCAGCTTGATCGGGTGGTGCTCGCCGTCCACGTAGCCGGCCAGGTCCTCCGCCGGCCAGCCCAGCTTGAGCAGGGCCTGCTTGACGTTGCCGCGGTCGCTCGGGTGGACGATGACCGAGTCGGCGCCGAGCCGCTCGCCCAGCATCGGCTGGATCTTCTTGGAGCGCAGCACCTCCTCCAGCACCGCCCGGTCGGTGGAGGTCAGGACCAGGCCGTTGACCGGGTCCTTCTCCAGCCGCAGCCGGCCGTACCTGGCCATGGTCTCGGCGATGTCCACGAGCAGGGCGTGCGGCACGGGGTAGCGGCTGAAACCGATCAGCGCGTCGATGACCTGCTCGGCGTCGTGTCCGGCGGCGCGGGCGTTCCACAGGGCCAGGGGGGTGACGCGGTAGGTGTGCACGTGTTCGGGAGCTCGTTCGAGCTCGGCGAACGGCGCGATCGCCTTACGGCAGTCGTTCGCTCGTTCGTGGTCGACCTCGAGCAGCAGTGTCTTGTCCGACTGGACGATCAGCGGTCCATCGCTCACTGGCTTTTCTCCGTGGGGTTCCGTACGGGGCCTCGCGCAACAGGACCATCGTCTCCCGATCCTGGCTCTCCCGCTCCGAGACTCCAACAACCCGCGCGCCCGGATTAGTCCTCGGAGGGGCCAAGAGCCGCGGCGGTCAGTCGTCGAGATAGCCGGACAGGCCCAGGAAAAGGATGATGCCGGCGCTGAGCACGAAGCCGAGCCCGAACATGATCCAGCTCCAGATCACCATCGTGCGGGCGGTCTGCGGCTCCGTGCGGCCCTTGCCGAGCGCCAGGCCGGCCAGGATCGCGCCGGGCAGGCCGAGGAGGTTGCAGCACCCGACGAGCGCGAGGAGGTTGAGCACGAGGGAGACGATCGCGTTGGCGCTGGGCCCGTCGTCGCGCCGCGGCGGGGGATAACCGTAGCCGTACGGCGGTGGCTGCTGCTCGCCGTAGGGGGCGCCATAAGGCTGGTACGGGTAGCCCGACGGATCTTCCTGGCTCATGTTCACCTCCAGAGACGTCAACACTTATCACGGAAAGGAGGCGCGCCTGACCGCGCTGTGAGATCCCACCATGGATCGCCGGGCCGAAGGCGGTCAGTCGAGGCGGGCCCGCAGTGCCTTGCGATCGAGCTTGAGCACGCTCGTCACCGGCACCGAGTCCACGAACCTCACCTCGCGCGGATATTTCACCCGCCCCACGCGCTCGCGGGCCCACTCGATCAGCTCCTCGGCCGTCACCGTCGCGTCCTGCCTGAGCTGGACGAACGCCACGACCTCCTCGCCGATCCGCGGCTCCGGGCGGCCCACGACGCCCGAGACCACCACGTCGGGGTGGCGGTTGAGGGCGTCCTCGACGTCGCGGGGGAACACGTTGAAGCCGCCCCGGATGATCAGGTCCTTCTTCCTGTCCACGACATAGAGGTAGCCGTCGTCGTCCACGCAGCCGATGTCGCCGGTGCGCAGCTCCCTTCCGATCAGCGCGGTGCCCTCGGGGTCGGGCTCTTGCTCGCCCCAGTAACCGAGCATCAGCGCCTCGCCCGAGACGCAGATCTCGCCGACGTCCCCGGTCTCCAGCTCCTCGCCCTCGCCGTCGCGGATGGCGATCGTGTAGCCGGGCAGCGGGAGGCCGACGCTGCCGGCCTTGCGCCTGCCCGGCGGGTTGAACGTGGTCACCGCGCTCGTCTCGGTCAGGCCGTACCCTTCGAGGATCTGCACGCCCGGCACCCTGCGCTCGAACTCCTCCAGCACGTCCCTGCCGAGCGGCGCCGCGCCGCAGGTGAGGAAGGACAGGTCGGGCAGCGGGTGGGATTCGAGCGGCTCGGCGAGGAGCAGCTGGATCATGGAGGGTACGACGGTGCCGTACTGGACGCGCTGCTCGGCGGCCAGCGCGAGGAACGTCTTCGGCTCGAACCAGCGCATCAGCACCGCCTGCTGCGGCTCCGTCGCGTGCATCGAGGCGACCGAGATGATCAGCCCGTACGCGTGCGAGAGCGGCACGGGCACCAAAGCACGATTTTTGCCTTCTTGGTGGGACATGTCCCAGACGTCCTTGGCCACCCGCCAGAGGCCGCCGTGGCTCAGCATGACGCCCTTGGCCCGGCCCGTGGTGCCGCCGGTGTACATCAGAGCGGCCAGATCACCGGGGTCCCTGGTCACCGGGCCGCGTTCGGGAGCCCGTTCCAGCTCGGCCGTGTCCACAAAAATCGGGATATCGACGGCGGTGGCCCGTACGGTATCCACCAGTTCGGGCGAGGTGACGATCGCGGACGCGCCGCTGTCGAGCAGGATGTGCCGCAGCTCGTCGGCGCCCACCAGGAACACCGCCGGAGTGACCACCGCGCCCGCCGCCCACAGCGCCTGGTAGATCAGCGGCACCTCGGGGGAGTTCGCCATCATCACGACCACCCGGTCGCCGGGCCCGATCCCGCCCTCCGCGAACCCGCCGCACATCCGGCGCGCCCGCTCGGCCAGCGCGTGGCTGCGGTGCCAGACGCCCTCGTAGAACGTCGCGTCGTGATCGTCGAAGCGGCCCCAGGACTCCTCGGCCAACTGGCCCAGCGTTTGCTCGGTCACAATGCCCAACCTGATGCGATCGTGGTCACGCCGTCAACCCTTGACTAGTCATGGTGGGCGGGGCCCAGTTGACCGGTAAATGACAACATATCTCCCTCTATGGTCGTTCGTGTTTTCTTGTTGGCCTAGATCGTGTAATGGTGGAAGATCTAGGGGCCATGGGGCCTGCCGAGGCAAGGGAAGCCATGATCGACATGTCCGTGTCAAGCGGCCCCGAACGCGAACGTCACGCGAAAGACCAGGTCAGGGTGGCTCTGGTGACGCTCTGCGAGCTCTTCGTAGTAAAAGAAGAAACTTGTTAGGCGTAGTTATTTTCTGTAGAAAACTTTCCAGTCAACCCTGAGGTGAATTCGTGACCGAAACGCCTGAATCGGGCGAGATCGACCTCGATGACATAACGCTCGGCCAGAGCTTCTTAACGGTGTACGAGCACCTGCGGCCGTTCGCCGCGCCGGTCACCAGGGACCTGAAGCGGCGGGACGCCGACGCGCTCCTGCGCTCCTACCTGGAGCCCGGCTGCTTCCCCGAGGCCGTACGCCGGCTCAGCGTCCGCCACCTGCTCGTCCTCGTGGGCGAGGAGGAGACGGGCAAGCGGCTGGGCGCCATCGCCCTGCTCTCCCGGATGTCCCTGGCCGAGAGCACGATCACTGTGCTGTCGCCCGCCGGCAGCGCCGCCGACCTGCTGTCCAGGACCGAGTACGAGCCGGGGCGGGCGTACCTGCTGCACGACTGGATCGCCGAGAGCACCGACAGGATCGAGCTGCTCAACCTGGCGCGCAAGCTGGCCGAGCTGGGCTCGTACCTGGTCATCACCAGGAACGGGGTCCCCTCCCAGGCGGCCGAGGTGGAGCAGCCGTGGGGCGTGCCGGAGCCGGGGGAGCTGTTCGACCTGTGCCTCAGGGCGTACGGACTGCGCGCGGGCCACAGCCCCGAGGAGCTCACCCGGGCCAGGGACCTGGCGCTGACCCTGCCGACGCCGGCCGAGGTCGTGCGCCTTGCCGGACGGCTGGTGGGGGACGACGAGCCCTCGGGGGAGGACGTGGCGGCCTGGTTCGACACCAAGCCGCTGCTGCACGAGGTGCGGGAGGTGGCCGCGCTCGCGTTCCTGCACGGGGTGGGCGGGCCGGTGTTCGAGCGGCAGTTCGCCAGACTTGAGAGGATCTGCCAGGCGCAGGAACGGCGGGTGCCGCGCGTGTCCCATCCGCTGGTCGCCCATGAGGAGGGCCGCGTCGTCTTCCGGGTGCCGCACCACCGCGGGCAGGTGCTCGCGGAGCTGGTCGGACGGTACGGGTTCTGGCTGTGGCAGCCGCTGCGCGAGTGGGTGCGTTCGCTGGCCTGGGAGGGGGCCGACGTCCGGACGCGGGCCGCCGAGGGGGTGGCGTTGCTCGCGGCGTACTCGCTGAAGGACGCGCAGTTGGAGTTCCTGGACGTGTGGGCGCGGGGCGGGAACGCGGAGCGGCTGGCGGCGGGGGACGCGCTGTCGTACATGTGCGCCGACGACACGCTCGCCACCGAGGCGCTCAGGATCGCGCTCGCCTGGACGGCCGATCCCCTGGACCCGCGCGCCACGGCGGCGGCCGTGGCGCTGGGCGGCGGGCTGTCCGTGCGGTATCCGGCCGACGCGGTGCGGCGGTTGCGGCGGCTGGAATCCGGTGGCGGGCCCTCGGCGGGTGTGGCGGGACGGGCGTCGGCGCTGCTGGCCGAGCACGCGGGCCGGTGCC
>NZ_JBSFTC010000122.1:0-30759 GCF_053590415.1 Nonomuraea sp. NPDC003201 | reverse complement strand
GCTGCGCAGGAGCCCGGACGAGCGCCTGCCCGCCGCGGAGGCCGCGAGGCTGCTGTACGAGGCCGCCACGGGCCCCTCCCCCCACCCGACGCCCCCCGGCTCATGGCGGCCGACGGCCGGCGCCGCGAACACGGCCGAAGGGCCCACGCTCCTGACGCGGCCCAGGCGCGGCAGGGCGCTGTGGATCGGCCTGCCCGCCGCCGTGGCGGTGCTGGGCGCGGGCGGCTTCCTGGTCTCCAACCACTGGACGGGCACCGCCGCGACCCCGAGCCCCACACCGACGGGCCCCGCCCTCACCCCCACCGCCGAGTCGAGCACGCCGAGCACGCCGACGGCCACGCCCGAGCCCACGCCGACCAGGACGACGCAGCCGGTGCCCGCGGGATGGCGCCCGTTCAGGAGCGCGCAGGGCCGCTTCGGGGTCGCCGTCCCGGAGGGGTGGCGGGCCGTGAAGCACTCCACCAGGGACAGCATCACCTTCAAGGGTCCCGACAGCCCCGGGGCGATGATCGTGGAGTGGACCGTCCCCGACTTCGCCTGGACGGACCCGGCGAAGCAGTGGGCCAGCCTGGAGAAGGAGATCCGGGCGAAGGGCGAGTTCGAGGGATACAGCCGGATCGGCATCGTCTCGACCACCTACCTCGGCCGCAAGGCCGCCGACTGGGAGTTCACCAGGATCCGCGACGGGCAGCGGATCCACGTGATCAACCGCGGCTTCCGCACCGCCGACGGCCGCCCGTACGCCCTCTACTGGGAGACCACCGACGCCCGCTGGGCCTCGGACCGGCGCTACTTCGAGACGTTCGCGAAGACCTTCAGACCCCAATGAAAGAGCAGGCGCACTTCTGGCGGCATCCGGCGGTGCCGGGCACCGACCTGCTCAAGGCCCGCTACGTCACCCACCGCTTCACCCGGCACGTGCACGACGGCTACGCCATCGGCGTGATCGTCAGGGGCGTGGAGGAGTTCGACTACCGCGGCACCCTGCACCGGGCGGGCGCGGGCGAGGTGGTGCTGGTCAACCCCGAGTCGGTGCACACCGGCCAGGCGGGCACGCCGGACGGCTGGTCGTACCGCATGCTCTACCCGTCGATCGACACGCTGGCGGGGATCGCGGCCGAGCTCGGCGTGCCGTACGCGACGCCGCACTTCCCCAGGCAGGTCGTGCGGGACGAGGAGGTGGCACTGCTGCTCGGCCGGGCTCACCAGGCGGCCGAGCGCGGCGACGCGCTGGCCGCCTCCACGCTGAGCCGCACGCTGTTCGCGCGGCTGGTGACCCGCCACGCCACGCCCAGGCCGACGGCGATCCTGCCCGCCGAGGGCCGGCGGGCCGTGCGGGACGCGCTCGACCTGCTGCACGGCAGCCTCGTCGACCCGCCGACGCTGGACGACCTGGCCGACGCGGTGGGCGCGCGGCCGTTCGCGCTGCTGCGGGCGTTCAAGGCCGAGACGGGCCTGCCGCCGCACGCCTACCTGACCTCGCTGCGGGTGCGCCAGGCGCGCCGCCTCCTGCAGTCCGGGGTACGCCCGGCGCAGGTGGCCGCCGAGGTGGGCTTCACCGACCAGGCCCACCTCAACCGGCATTTCAAGCGCATCGTGGGCGTGCCGCCCGCGGCGTACCAGCGTGCTGCAGGAACGTACAAGACCGGCGGTTCCCCCACCTCCTAGCCTCTTGCGGCATGGAACAGACAACTCACCGTTCCGCCGCCGTGCGGGACGGCCTCGGCGTGGGCGTGGCCGTGGGGCTGTCGGGGATCGCCTTCGGCGCCGCCGCGATCACCGCGGGCCTGAGCGTGCCGCAGGCGTGCGTGCTGAGCCTGCTGGCCTTCACCGGCGCCTCGCAGTTCGCGCTGACCGGCGCGGTGGGCGCGGGCGGCGACCTGGTGACCGCCACGCTGGGCGCGCTGCTGCTGGGCGGCCGCAACACGCTCTACGGCCTGCGCCTGGCCGACCTGCTCCGGGTACGCGGGCCCCGCCGGCTGCTGGCCGCGCAAGGGGTGATCGACGAGACGACGGCCGTCACGCTGGCCCAGCCGACCCCGGAGGCGGCCCGTACGGGCTTCGTCACCACGTTCGCCAGCCTCTACCTCACCTGGAACCTGACCACCCTGGCGGGCGCCTACGGCGCGTCGTTCCTGGGCGACCCCGGCGTGCTGGGGCTGGACGTGGTGGGCCCGGCCGCGTTCCTGGCCATCCTGTGGCCGCGCCTGACGGCCAGCGCCGAGCTGCGCGGGCTCGCCTGCGCCGCGGCGGCGATCGCCCTGTGCGCCACCCCGTTCCTGCCGCCCGGCGTGCCCGTGCTGCTGTCGGCGGCCGCCGTGCTGGTGGTGATGGCGCGATGACGCTGTGGTGGGCCATCGCCGCGGTCTGCGCGGGCTGCTACGCGCTCAAACTGGCCGGGCTGGCGGCGCCGCGCCGGGTGCTGGAGCATCCGGCGATCCGCAGGTTCGCCGAACTGGTGCCGGTGGCGCTGCTGGCGGCCCTGATCGCGGTGCAGGTGTTCACGGAGGAGGGCGGGCTGAGCTTCGACCCGGCGCGCACGGCCGGGCTGGGCGCCGCGGTAGTCGGGCTGCTGCTGCGGGCGCCGTTCCTGGTCATCCTGGCCGCGGCGGCCCTCGTCACCGCGCTTGTCCGGTTCTTTCTTGGGTAGTCGCCGTGCATGTCCGATGCAACAGAGATGGTCGGTGGGCGTTACCGGCTGCTCAGGACGATCGGCCGGGGCGGGATGGGCACGGTGTGGCAGGCTCATGACGAGGTGCTGGGCCGGGACGTGGCGGTCAAGGAGATCCTGCCGCCACCCGACCTGACGGATCCTGAGCGCGAGGTCTTCGCCGTACGCACGTTCAGGGAGGCCAGGGCCGCCGGCCGGGTGGCGCATCCAGGTGTGGCCGCCGTGTACGACGTCCTGGAGGAGAACGGTCACCCGTGGATCGTCATGCAGCTCGTCAACTCCCGCACCTTGGGCGAGCTGATCCGCGAGGACGGCCCCATGTCCCCGCCGGCGGCCGCGGACATCGGGCTGCAGCTCCTGGAGGCGCTGCGCGCGGCGCACGCGGCGGGCGTGCTGCACCGGGATGTCAAACCAGACAACGTGCTGATGGCCGAGGACGGCCGGGCGGTGCTCACCGACTTCGGCATCGCCACGACGGAGGACGAGACTACCGTGACGAGCACGGGCGTGCTGCTCGGCACCCCCGCGTTCATGGCGCCGGAACGCGCGGCGGGCAGCCAGGCCAAGGCCTCCTCCGACCTGTGGTCGCTGGGCGTGACGCTCTACATCGCGGTCGAGGGGCACTCGCCCTTCCAGCGGGACAACCCCCTGGCCACGCTGGGCGCGGTCCTGCACGCCGAGCCGGAGCCGCTGGCCCGCGCGGGCGTGCTCGGCCCCGTACTGCTCGGGCTGCTGCGCAAGGACCCGGCCGAGCGCATGTCACTGGAGGAGGCCGAGCAGCGGCTGGCCGCGATCCTGACCGGCGCCGCCCCCGAGCGGACGGGCCCCGTCACCGAGCCGGGCGCGGCCGGGCCCGTCGCGATCAAGCCAAGTGTGACCGGGCCGGGTGCGACCGGGCCGGGCGGGGCTCCCCCGCGGCGGCGCAGGCTCCCGGTGGCCGTGATCGCGGCAGGCGCGCTGGTCGTCGCGGCGGTCACGGGCGGCGCGGCCTGGTGGTCCGGCCGGACGCGGGACCTGCCCCGGAGCCCGGGCCCCGCCCCAGCCGTCGTGACCGCCGGGCCCTCGACCGGCGACCCGACCACCGGCGCTCCGCAGCTCGCCCCGACGCCCTCCGCACCCGAAAGCTCCCCGCCGGCCGTCGAGGACCGGCACAGGACGCCTAGCGGCGAGCGGAAGGACCCCACCCGGGAGCCCACGCCGACCGGTGAGCGGAAGAACCCCGACCGTACGCCGACGCCGAGCGCGAGCGGCGAGAAGGACCGGGACAACACCACCCCGTCCCAGACCCCGGACTCGGTCGAGCCGTCGGAGCCGGGCGGCGAGGACGCCGACCAGCCGTAGGGGCGGTCAGGATTCGGCGCGGACGATGTCCAGCGCCTTCTGCAGGTCCTGCGGATAGTCCGTGCTGAACGACATCCAGTCGCCCGTGGTGGGGTGCTCGAACCCGAGCGCCACCGCGTGCAGCCACTGGCGCGTGACCCCCAGCCGGGCCGCCAGCGTCGGATCCGCCCCGTAGAGCAGGTCCCCGACGCAGGGGTGCCGCAGCGCCGCCATGTGCACCCTGATCTGGTGCGTACGCCCGGTCTCCAGCTTGATGTCCAGCAGCGAGGCCGCGCGGAACGCCTCGACGGTGTCGTAGTGGGTCACCGACGGCTTCCCTCCGGCCACCACCGCGAAGCGCCCGTCGCCGGACGGGTGGCGGTCGATGGGCGCGTCCACCGTGCCCCTGAACGGGTCGGGATGCCCCTGCACCAGCGCGTGGTAGCGCTTGTCGACCGTGCGCTCCTTGAAGGCCCGCTTGAGCCGCGAGTACGCCACCTCGCTCTTGGCCACCACCATCGCCCCCGTGGTGTTGGCGTCGAGGCGGTGCACGATGCCCTGGCGCTCGGCGGCCCCGCTGGTGGCGATCGTGTGACCGGCCCCGAGCAGCCCGCCGATCACGGTCGGCCCCGTCCAGCCGACGGTCGGGTGGGCGGCCACGCCGATCGGCTTGTTGATCACGATGACGTCGTCGTCCTCGTACACGACCGTCATGCCCGGCACCGGCTCGGCGACCGGCATCGGCGTGGTGACCGGCGGCGGCATCGTCACGTCGAGCCACGCGCCCGCGTGCACGCGGTCGGACTTGGCCGGCTGCCGGCCGTCCACCAGCACCTCGCCCGCGCCGATCAGCTCGGCCGCGCGGGTGCGGGAGAAGCCGAACAGCCGCGAGAGCGCGGCGTCGAGCCGCTCGCCCTCCAGCCCGTCGGGTACGGGCAGGCTCCGCTGCTCACTCACCCTTCTCGGCCCCCTTGGTCTCCGGGGTCTCCCGGGACCCGTCGATCTGCACGTTGCGCCAGGCCAGCAGCACCGCCAGGATGCCGCCGCAGACGATGGCCGAGTCGGCGATGTTGAACACGGGGAAGTAGTCGATGACGGGGAAATGCCCGGGGAGCACCTCGATGAAGTCGACGACGTGCCCCTGCAGCTGCGTGGAGCGCCCGATCCCCGAGGGATAGCGCAGCAGCCGGTCGGTGAGGTTGCCGAGCGCGCCGCCGAGCAGCAGCCCCAACGTGACCGCCCAGGCCCGGCTGCCGAGCTTGCGGGCGGTGCGCACGATGGCGACGACCACGCCCGCGGCGATGAAGGTGAAGACGAAGGTCATTCCGGTGCCGAGGCTGAACGCGGCACCGGAATTGAAGATCACCCGGAACTGCAGCACGTCCTGGAGGACGACGAGCGGGGCCTGACCCTCGAGCGTGCGCAGCACCACCGTCTTGGTGATGAGGTCGGCCGCGTAGACCACGGCCGCCAGCACGACGAGGACGGCGACCAGACGCCCGCGGGGGCGGCCTACCGGCGCTCCTCCTTCTGCTTGCAGGCCACGCACAGCGTCGCCCTCGGGAACGCCTGAAGGCGTTCCTTGCCGATCGGCTTGTGGCACGATTCGCACACTCCATAGGTCCCGGCGTCGATCCTGGCGATCGCACGTTCGTTCTGCGCGACCAGATCGCGCGCATTCAGGGTAAGGGCGATCTCGCGTTCGCGCTCGTACGTCTTCGCGCCGGCGTCCGCCTGGTCGTCGCCCGCTCCCTGAGTGACGTCTCCAGAGGCTATCTCCGTCTCGTGGCGGTGGATGTCCGCGTTGAGCTGGTCGATCTCGCTCTGGAGCCTGCCGCGTACCTCGGCCAGCTCCTCTTCCGACCACATCGAAGGTGTAGCGGTCTGCGTGACTGCCGCCATGGCTGCCTCCATTGCTGATCAAGGCCGTAAATGGTGCGGGCAGCTTAGGGATCCACATAACGGAACGGCAAACGACCCGCCGGACGGTTTACCTCCCCCGTACTATCCCGCCTCGCGCATTAAACTCCTCCACAGGGGCGTCCATTCCCGCAACTTTGTCGGTTGCGTACCGACGGCCCCTCGGGCGGCTCGCCCTGAGAAACCAGGAAGCCTTCGGCCCCACTCTGCGTTATGGTTTGAGACTGCAAGGCGTTGATGGGGCCCGACTGTGAGGGATATCACCCCGGAGCCGCCGGAAGAACGGCTCGCGAGAGCTCATTAGACCCGGCCGCAGATCAAACGAAGAGGGCCTCGCCCGCGTGCGAGGTCAAGAAGGGTGGTACCGCGGAGCCGCATGGCTTCGTCCCTTCACGCTCGCCCTACCGGCCGATCAAGCGTGGAGGTCACACCCGAAATGTCTTCGCCATCTTTCCGCTCTCTTCCCGCGCAGGTCGACCTGCCCGCGCTCGAGCGCGAGGTCCTCGACCGCTGGCGGGACGGGAAGATCTTCGAGCGCTCCGTGGAGCAGAACTCCGGAAACCCGTCCTGGGTCTTCTACGAGGGCCCGCCCACCGCGAACGGCCTGCCCGGCGTGCACCACGTCGAGGCGCGGGTGTTCAAGGACCTGTTCCCACGCTACAAGTCCATGCGCGGATTCAGCGTCCCGCGTAAGGCCGGATGGGACTGCCACGGCCTGCCCGTCGAGGTCGGCGTGGAGCGCGAGCTGGGCCTGACCGGCAAGAAGGACATCGAGGAATACGGCATCGCCGAGTTCAACGCCAAGTGCCGCGAGTCGGTGCTGCGCCACGTCGACGCCTTCGAGCAGCTGACCGAGCGCATGGGCTACTGGATCGACCTGTCCCAGGCGTACCGGACCATGGACCCGTCCTACATCGAGTCGGTCTGGTGGTCGCTGAAGGTCATCTGGGACAAGGGGCTGCTGTTCCGCGACTTCCGCATCACGCCGTACTGCCCGCGCTGCGGCACGGGGCTGTCCGACCACGAGCTGGGCCAGCCCGGCGGCTACGAGACCGTCTCCAGCCCGTCGGTCTACGTCCGCATGCCGGTGACCGCCGGGCCGCTGGCCGAGCTGGGCGCCGCGCTGCTGGTGTGGACGACCACGCCGTGGACCCTCGTGTCCAACACGGCCGTCGCCGTGCACCCCGACGTGACGTACGTCGCGGCCCGCACCGCGGACGGCGAGGTCCTGGTGGTCGCCGAGCCGCTGCTGTCGGTCCTCGGCGAGGGCGCGACCGAGGTGGCCCGCTACACGGGCCGCGAGCTGGAGCACACCGCCTATTCCCGCCCGTTCGACCTGGTCGACATCCCCGGCGCCCACTACGTCGTGCTCGGCGAGTACGTCACGGTCGAGGACGGCACCGGCCTGGTCCACCAGGCCCCGGCCTTCGGCGCCGACGACATGGCCGTGATCAGGCAGTACGACATGCCCGTCGTCAACCCGATCGGCCCCGACGGCCGCTTCCTCGACGACGTGCCCATGGTCGGCGGCCGGTTCTTCAAGGACGCCGACGAGGAGCTGACCGAGGACCTGCGCGCCCGCGGGCTGCTCTACCGCGGCGGCCACTTCGAGCACAGCTACCCGCACTGCTGGCGCTGCCACACCCCGCTGCTCTACTACGCGCTCCCGTCCTGGTACATCCGCACCACCGCGGTCAAGGACAAGATGCTGTCCGAGAACGCCGGCACCAACTGGTACCCCGAGACGATCAAGTGGGGCCGGTTCGGCGAGTGGCTGCGCAACAACGTCGACTGGTCGCTGTCGCGCTCGCGCTACTGGGGCACGCCGCTGCCGCTGTGGGTGTGCTCGGCGGACGAGTCCCACGTGACGTGCGTCGGCTCGCTGGAGGAGCTGGGCGGGCTGGCGGGGCAGGACATCTCGGCGCTCGACCCGCACCGCCCGTTCGTGGACGACGTGAGCTTCGACTGCCCGTCGTGCGGCGCCCTCGCGCGCCGCGTCCCGGACGTCATCGACGCCTGGTACGACTCCGGCTCCATGCCGTTCGCCCAGTGGGGCGAGCGCGGCAAGCCTGAAGGCGTCTACCCGGCGCAGTTCATCTGCGAGGCCACCGACCAGACGCGCGGCTGGTTCTACTCGCTGATGGCCGTCGGCACGCTGGTCTTCGGCCAGTCCTCCTACGAGAACGTGCTCTGCCTCGGCCTCATCCTGGCCGAGGACGGCCGCAAGATGAGCAAGCACCTGGGCAACATCCTCGAGCCGATCCCGCTCATGGACCAGCACGGGGCCGACGCGCTGCGGTGGTTCATGGCCTGCTCGGGCTCGCCGTGGGCGTCGCGCCGGGTGGGGCACAACACCCTCGAGGAGATCGTCCGCAAGGTCCTGCTGACGCTCTGGAACACCTCGTCGTTCTTCACCCTGTACGCCAACGCCGAGTCCTGGTCGCCGGACATGCTCGCGCAGGCCACGCCCGCGGCCGAGCGCCCGCTGCTCGACCGCTGGGTGCTGGCCGAGCTGCACAGGACGGTGGCCGACGTCACGGCGTCGCTCGACGAGTACGACACCCAGCGCGCCGGACGCCGCCTGGCGGACTTCCTCGACGACCTGTCCAACTGGTACGTGCGCCGCTCGCGCCGCCGGTTCTGGCAGGGGTCGCCGGAGGCGTTCGCGACGCTCTACGAGTGCCTGGAGACGGTGACGCGGCTGATGGCCCCCGTCACGCCGTTCATCACCGACTACCTCTGGGACGTCCTGCGCTCCTCCGACGCGCCCTCCTCGGTGCACCTGGCCGACTGGCCGGAGGTGCGCGAGGACCTCCTGGACCCGGTGCTGTCCGACCAGATGGCCCTCGTACGCCGCCTGGTGGAGCTGGGCCGCTCGGCCCGCGCCTCGTCGGGCGTCAAGACCCGCCAGCCGCTCCGCCGCGCCCTGGTGGGGGCCCACGGCTGGCCGTCGCTGCCCGGGGAGCTCCGGGGTCTGGTGGCGGACGAGCTGAACGTCCACACCCTCGAAGACATGTCCGGATTTAGCGCCGATCTCGTGACTTACTCGGTCAAGCCCAACTTCAGGGCCCTGGGCAAGCGCTTCGGCTCCCAGACCAAGCTCGTCGCGGCCGCCGTGGCCGCCGCCGACGCCACCCGCGTGGCCCGGGCCCTGCGCTCGGGATCCACGGTCATGGTGGAGGCGGACGAGCTGGGCGAGATCATGCTCGGCCCGGACGACGTGATCGTCAACGAGCAGCCCCGCTCGGGCTGGGCGGTGGAGACGGGCGCCATCGGCACCGGCACGGGCGAGACGGTGGCCCTGGACCTGGAGCTCACCGACGAGCTGCGCCGCGCCGGCCTCCTGCGCGAGGTCATCCGCCTGGTCCAGGACGCCCGCAAGTCGACCGGCCTGTCGATCACGGACCGCATCGACCTGTGGTGGACCACGTCCTCTCCTGAGCTCGCCACGGCCCTGCGCACCGAGGGGCACGTGGTGGCGGAGGAGGTCCTGGCGACGACGGTCACGGAGGGCACGGCGACGGACCTCCCGTCCCACACGGACGAGGACCTGTCCCTGACCTTCCACCTCCGCCGCGCCTGACACGCACGATGGCGGTGGGGCGCCCTCACAACCCGCCCCACCGCCGCCCACCCCTGTGCTGGGACGCTGCCCGCCGCCGCGCCATGATCGGCTCGTGAGGTTGAGGCGCTGGTCGGCGTTCCAACGACCTGCTCAGCCCGTCGACCGAGCTCGGTTGCTCAGCGAGGGTCCCCCTGCGGTCGGGGCGGCGACCTCTCGGACCGCGTCGGCGATGACCGAGGCGTCCTTGCGCAGGATGGCCCCGCAGGCGCCGACCGTGTGGACGCGGAGCTCGCCGCTGCCGGTGGAGATATCGACGGGCCGCGCCGATGAGGGGCTGGCGTTCAGATTGAAGATGATCGAGGCCGCGCTGGAGGCACCGACCGAGCAGCTCGTGATTCAAGGCCGGGTCGACGGGTGCTACGTCTCGGCCGTGCCGCCGGCTTCCCCGCTGATGGACTCCTGATAGATGTCCGCGAAGGTGCGCGAGTCCTTGATCAGGTCGTCGCAGAAGGCGGCGACGTCGTCGCCGATGAGTTCCAGGACTCCCTTGCCGGCCGCGACGCCCTCCTCGAAGAAGTCGACGATCCCTGAGAGCAGGGGACCGTCAAGCAAGTCGATCGGTCCAACCTTGAAGAAGTACTTCTGAATCTCCTTGTAGACGATCTGGTAGTCCGGCGGGAGCGCCTTGACCCGCGCCATGTGCGCCCGCCACTGCTTCTTGCCCTCGATGATGTCTTGGATGCCCACGTCAGCCTCCTAGCCGGCCCAATTTCCTTGCGACGTTCCTGTTCAACTGCTCGCGCCACCGGTCGCGATAGCTCCGGGCCCCTTCTCCGCCGGCCAGCGCCGCGCAGAAGCCCCCGATGTCGTCCCCCAGCACCTCGTGAATGCTCCGCCCATCGGCCGCCGTCTCTTCGAGCAGCCCCAGAGCACCGTCGAGAATCGGCATCAGGTTTCGACCCGTGAAGTCCCCGTAGGGAAAAAGATGACCCTTGATCTCTTCCCACGCCGCCCGGTAGTCGTCCGGCAATGCCGCGGCCCGAGCTTCGAACGCCTTCCATTCCCTGGTGAGATCGCTGCCTGTCATGGCATCCCAGAGGTTCATCTCCCGCCCTCCTTGAGCTTGTCGATCCGCGATGTGATGTACTCCCATTTCGCCCAAAACGTGGCGAGTTCTTCGCGCCCCGCCTCATTGAGCTCATAGAACTTGCGCGGCGGGCCCAGCCCGGACGGTCGTTTCGTCACCTGGACGAGCCCGTTCTTCTCCAGCCGCAACAGGATGGTGTAAACCGTCCCCTCGACGACATCGGCGAAGCCCAGTTCGTTCAGCCGACGCGTGATGGCGTACCCGTAGGTCTCCTCGCTGCCGATGATTTCCAGCACGCAGCCCTCAAGCGTGCCCTTCAGCATCTCTGTCAGGCCGTCCATCGTGGGTCCTCTTCCGCCTTCCCCTGGTACTCGGTGCTACCGAGTACCAGTACACAGTAGCACGGAGTAGTGAACCAATGCCGCGCACGGAAGCGATTCGAATCATCGGCACCGCGCGTGCTCGACCCCGCCGATGACCCTTCCGGGAGCGCCTGGCAGGAGGAGGCGGCGGCGCAGGTGAGGGCGGTTTGCGCCGGACGCGGTACGGACCGGCCACAGCTCACGAAGGCGTCAGCGCCACACCGAGGAGGAACTCCAACGTCCGACACGCCCCCGGGGGCATAGCGCCGCCCCCGGGATGATCGGATGGGCTGCCGCCGGCAGCGGCGTCAAGAAGACCGAGCCGCTCTACAGCGGCACCATCAAGCCGTCGATGCCGCGTGGCCGCAGGATTCGCGCGGGGCAAGGGTGAAACCCTGCTCCTGGACCGCCAGCAGCCCCTCGCCGGGGGCCGCGTTCCGGATCACGTCGATCTCCTGCGCCGAGATGTCGCCGAGATCGATCGATGACACCCGCGGAATCATGAACTCCGCATTGGCGCCGAGGTCGTAGCCGATAACGGCGATCACGGCGGTGACGCCGGTGACGACGGTGACAAAGCGACGGGGTGACGCCGGGAACAGATACACCGAGGTCGGCCGCGCCCAGGAGGAAGCCCATCACCTGGCGCGGCTCGTCGACGATGACGCCGTCCGGCCGGGGCCGCCGTGTCAGCGCCTGCCGCGCCGCGAGATAGCCGTCCTGCTCGGTGGCCTCGACGTGGATCAGCATCTGCGTGTCGTCCCCGTCGATGCCGCGTTCACCGAGTGCCCGCGTGACCCCGAGCTCGCGCTGCTGGATGAAGGAGTGCTGCGGCGCTCCAGGGACACGAGCGATTCGCCTGCGGCCGTGCTCGGCCAGGTGGGAGGCGGGCTCTCAGCTCACCGTCTCGCGGTCGTGCTGGCACACCGAGCAGCTCGTCAGCCCGGCCGCCTCCGCCGCGGCGAGCGTCATCGTCTCCACGCCCGACTCCCCCGCGCCCCTGATCAACGGGCACGCGGTGCTGTGGTAGCGGCGGGTGCCGATGATGACCTTCACCGTGCCGGAACGCTCGTCCTTGCCCTCAGCGCCACCCGAGGAGCCGGTGGACTTGGCATCGGCCTTGGCCGAGCCGGAAGTCTCAGGCTTGGTGGTCTTGGCCGAGGTCTCGGGCTTGGGCGTCGAGCCGCTCCCCTCGCCCTTGAAGACATCCGGCTTGGTGGAGGTGGCGTCGTCCTTGGAGCCCGGGCCGGCGGATCCGGGCGTCGAACCCGTCGTCGTGCCGGGCGTGCCGGGCTTCGCCCCCGAGCCGGCAGGGCCGCCGGTGCCGGAGGTCCCGGGCTTCGGGCTCGCGCCGCCGGACGTGCCCGCCTTGGCCGGGCCACTCGCCGCAGAGGGCCGCCCAGACGCGGACGGACGGTCAGAGGCAGACGGCCGATCGGAGGCCGACGGACGGTCAGGGGCTGACGGGCGGTCGGAGGCTGACGGGCGGTCGGGGCCGGACTTTTCCGTTGCCGAGGGCTTGGTGGCCGAGCTCGGGCCGGAAGGGCGTGCGGCGCTCGTGCCGGGGCCCGGGGGCAGCGGGCCCTTGGGCTTGGCCTCCGACTCGGCGGAGGACGCGGGCCGCTCTGGCACCGTCGCGCTCTCCCGCGCCGTGGCAGGCGTCTTGGCGGCCCCAGCAGGACGCTGTGACGGCCCGGAGGCCCCACCCGAGGGTCCAGGGCGGACCGGCGCCCCGGAAGAGGTCACGCGCGGCTGCGGTGCCGTGGCGGGCCCGGCGGAATCGTCCTCGTCGGTCGCCTCCGAAGAGGGCCCACCTGCGGGCTGTCCCGGCCGGGCACCGGTCGATCCCGGCTTCGGCGACGGGCCGCCGGTCTGCCCAGGCTTGTCGCCAGGACGGCCGGGCTCGGTGCCGGGCTGCTCGGGCGAGCCGGTGGGCTGGCCGGGCTGGCCGGGCTTGGTGCCGGACGGACGGGGTGTGTCCGTGGGCCGGCCGGGCTTGGTGCCGGGCTGTTCCGGCGAGCCGGTGCGCTGCGAAGGCTTGGCCGCGGGTGCTCCGGCCTTGCCGGGGGCTCCCGTGGCGGGACCTTCCGGAGCGGCGGAGGGCGAACCGGGCCTGCGCGCGGAAGGCGGCGGCCGGAAATATGAAGTCTCCGCGTCCGCCTGATCGTCATCCGATTCGGCGGCGGAGGAGGTGGACGAGCGGCCGAACCACGCGGTGGCGCCTTCCTCGCGGGAGGCGGGCTCCGGGTCGGGGGTGGAAGCCTTCGCGGCAGGCTTCGGCGGGGCGACCGGCGGACGTACGTCGCGGGTCTCCGCGGAGTCTTCCGCCCGGCTCGCCGCCGTGACGGCGGCGCCGGGGGCGACGACGGGCTCGGGGTCGGCGGCAGGCGGCAGCTGCCGTCCGCCGAGCGCGGCGTCAGGCAGGCACGCCGTGCAGGGCGTGAAGCCCTCCTCGCGTGCCTCCTCGTACGTGAGCTCCTCGTTGTCCCGGCCGCTCAGCTGTCGGCAGCCGGACACGTGGTAGCGCTTGCGTCCGGGGATCACCAACACGATCGCATCCGGCGAGATGCCACTCGCCGCGGGGCGGCGGGGTGCGGCGGCGGGAACGGTCGCCGTCCGCTGCGGCGTCTGCGGATGCGGATGGGGTCGCGGTGGGGGCTGATGACCCATGGGGCCGGTCTGGCTGTACGGCGAGCCGGGGCCCGGCGGCATGAGCCCTTTCGGGGGGGTGGCCGGCGCAGCGGCCTGCCCACCACCGGGAAAAAGCTCGTTTCGCCGCAGGAACGCCCCGATCACGAGGAACAGCGCAGACAGCACGCTGACCACGATGGACCACATGATCAGGAACGGCTTAGCCAGTACGAAGCCCGCGATCAGCAACACGACCGCCGCGAGCACCAAACCAGCACTGATAAGGATCACAGGGGGCTCTTTCGAGTGACAGGTCCTAGTGACCCGCTACTTTACCGGCGGTCGTTGTGGGGACCGTCACCGCCGGGGAAGACACCCTGGGGAGCCTCGCCACCGAACGGGCTGGGACCACCGGGAAGCGGCGGCTGGCCCTGCGACACGGCGTGCGACATCGCGGGAGCCTGACCCGCCGGACCACCGGACATCACCGGGAACCCACCGCTGCCCTCAGCGGAGACGTTGAGCTCGGCGAGCTGGTTTTCCAGGTAGAGCTTGAGCCTGCTGCGGTATTCGCGCTCGAAGCTGCGCAGCTCCTCGACCTTGCGCTCGAGCTCGTCGCGGGTCTGCACCAGCGAGCCCATCGCCTGGCGGTGGCGCTCCTGCGCGTCACGCTCGAGCGTCTCGGCGCGGGCGCGGGCGTCGCCGATGACCTGCTCGGCCTGGCGGCGTGCCTTGGTGAGGATCTCGTCGGCCTCGCGGCGGGCGCGGGTGACCGTCTCGTCCGCCTCCCGGCGGGCGTCGGAGATCGCCTGGTCGGCGGTCTGCTGGGCGAGGGCGAGCACACGGGCCGCCGTGTCCATGTTGTCCTCGGCGGGAGGCATGTTCATGACGGGGACCGGCTGCTGCACAGGCGGCGGCTCGGGGGCGCGCATGGGCTCCGGCTGGGGCGGTGGAGCCATCATCTCGGGCTTGGGCTGCTCCTGGACCGGGGCGGAGGCCATGGGCATGTTCATGCCGCCCGGCACCTTCCCCCGCAGGCACTCGGCCAGCTTGGCGCGGAGCTCTTCGTTCTCTTGGATCAGACGGTCGAGCTCAGCCTCCACCTCGTCGAGGAAGGCGTCGACCTCTTCCTCGTCGTAGCCCGGCCGCAACCGGGTGGTACTGAACTGCTTGTTCCGCACATCAGCGGGCGTCAGCGGCATTTTTTGGTCTCCTTGGCGCGCTTTGGAGTCTGTCCGGAGGGACGGTAACCCGAATCACTTCAGCGCGGACACGAGTTGGATCACGACCTGCGCCACACCGCCCCCGTCATCGCAGCATCCCCACGATCTGGATCAGCAGCAGCACGGCGATGAACAGGACAGTGAAGCTTAGGTCAAAGGCCACCGTACCCAACCGGAGCGGGGGAATGAAACGGCGGAGGAACTTGAGAGGTGGGTCAGTTGCGGTGTAAGTGGCTTCGGCCAGCACCAGGACGATGCCGGAGGGGCGCCACTGACGGGCGAAAGCCTGCACCGTCTCGAAGATCATTCTGCCGATGAGCAGCACCAGGTAGAGAGACAGGACTACGACCAAGATCTGGCTTACGATCCCCACGGCCCGGCCGCGCCTCCACTCCCGATGTGCCCTCCCGGTCTCGGCGAGACCCGGTTGGGTGCGATAGACATACAGAGACTCTAACTCTGATTGAAGAACCCGCGTTCCGCGATTCGGGCCTTGTCCTCGGCGGTCACCTCGACATTGGCAGGGGACAACAGGAACACCTTGTTGGTAACACGTTCAATGCTGCCATGTAGGCCAAAGACCAGACCTGCCGCGAAATCGACCAGACGCTTGGCGTCGCTGTCAACCATCTCGGTCAGGTTCATGATGACCGGGGTGCCGTCTCGGAAGTGCTCTCCGATGGTACGCGCCTCGTTGTACGTCCGGGGGTGGAGTGTCGTGATGCGGGCCAGATCGGTCGTGCGGCGCTCCAGGATCGTCGTGGCGGGTCTGGGCGCGGGCACCCCCGCCTCGGGCTCCTCGTCGCGTTCCTGGACCGCTACGGGCCGCTCGTCGCCGGGCCGCTGCACCTCGTCCTCGTAGGCGTAGTCGTCCGGGTAGGTTTCGTACCTCTCGTAGCGGTCGTCCTCCACGAGACCGAGGTAGACCGCCATCTTGCGCATCGCGCCGGCCATCGCTACGTCGTCCTCCTGCTCACGGTCGCACTCGCTCGAGCCCGACACCGGATCCCGAGGCGGTAGCCGTACCCCCTTGGAGCTCACCGCTGATCGACCTCTACTTGGTCATGGGCCTGAAGACCCACTTGAGGGGACATTACCTGACGAAGGGCTTGCGACGACCGAGCAACGCCGTACCGACCCGCACGTGTGTCGCGCCGTACGCGATGGCTTCGGCGAGGTCCTCGCTCATACCGGCCGAAATCATCGTGGCCCGCGGGTGCTGCTCCTCCAGTCGCGTGGCCACGTCACGCAACCTGGCGAACGCCTTGGCGGGCTCCTCCCCCAGCGGCGCCACGGCCATGATGCCGCCCAGCCACAGCCCCTCGGCCAGCGCCACCTCGTCGGCCAGCTCCAGCGCGTCCGCGGCGCGGGCGCCGCCCCTTTCGGGGTCGTCGTCGAGCGCGACCTGGATGAGACAGCCGACCCTGCGGCCCTGGCGGACCGCCTCCTTGCTGATCGCCTCCACCAGCCGGAGCCGGTCGACGGAGTGGATCACGTCGGCGTAGGCGACGACCGAGCGGACCTTGTTCGTCTGGAGCTGGCCGACGAAATGCCAGGTCAGCGGCAGGTCCGCAAGCTCTTGCGCCTTGGGCGCGGCCTCCTGGTCCCGGTTCTCGCCGACGTCGCGCACGCCCAGCTCGGCCAGAATGCGCACGTCCTCGGCCGGGCGGGTCTTGGTGACGGCGATCAGCGTGACCTCGCCCCGGTCACGACCCACCGCCCGGCAGGCCGCCGCGATGCGCGTGTCGACCTCGGCGAGCCCGGCCGCGATCTCGTCCCTTCTCACGTGGCCCTCCCTTTCACTACACGCCCGTGCGGTACGCCTCGCGCACGACGGCGCCGCTCCCGGATCCCTGCCGGGGAGCGGCGTCAGGCTACCGGGCTATTTGAGGAAGTCGGGGACGTCGAGCTCCTCTTCCTGTTCCTCGAAGATCACCCGAGGACGTTTGGCGGGCTCCGACATGCGGGAGGTGATGGGCGTGGGCGGGTTGGCGGGCTCGGGCGTGGGCCGGGGGATGGAGACGGGGCCGGACGGCTCGTCGGCCAGCGGCTCGTCGTCCACGGACCCGGGGATCTGCGCCGACTCCACCGGGCGCACCGGCTCCGGCCGCGGCGGCTCGGGACGGGGCTCCGGGCGGGGATCCGCCCTGAACTCCGCGCGCGGCTCCGGCCGGGGGTCGGCCCTGAACTCGGCCCGCGGCTCCGGACGGGGCTCAGGACGGAACTCGGCGCGCGGCTCGGGCCGGAAGTCCGTACGCGGCTCCGGACGCACCTCAGCGCGCGGCTCAGGGCGCAGCCCGGGCTGCTCCGACTTCACGCTGGGGGACGCGACGCTCGGCCGCACAGGGGACGACACGGGCGGCGCGGCCGGCGGGGCGGCGGGACGGCTCGCCGGGCGGGGCAGCGGCTTCTCCACCGGAGGCGGCACGTCGTCGAACCCGGCCGCGATCACCGTCACGCGGACCTCGTCGCCGAGCGCGTCGTCGATGACCGTACCGAAGATGATGTTGGCGTCCGGCGCGGCCGCCATGGACACGAGCTGCGCGGCCTCGTTGATCTCGAACAGACCGAGGTCGGAGCCGCCCGCGATCGACAGCAGCACGCCGTGGGCGCCGTCGATGCTGGCCTCCAGCAGCGGGCTGGAGACCGCCATCTCGGCCGCCGCCACCGAACGGTCGTCGCCGCGGGCGTGGCCGATGCCCATGAGGGCGGAACCGGCGCCCGACATGACCGACTTGACGTCGGCGAAGTCGAGGTTGATCAGACCAGGGGTGGTGATCAGGTCGGTGATGCCCTGGACACCGGACAGCAGCACCTGGTCCGCCGCCTTGAACGCGTCGAGCACGCTCACCTGCCGGTCGGAGATCGACAGCAGGCGGTCGTTGGGGATCACGATCAGCGTGTCGACCTCGTCGCGCAGCGTCTCGATGCCGGCCTCGGCCTGCATGGCCCTGCGCCGTCCCTCGAAGCTGAACGGCCGGGTCACGACACCTATGGTGAGCGCGCCGAGCGACCGGGCGATGTTGGCCACGACGGGCGCGCCGCCCGTGCCGGTGCCACCACCCTCGCCGGCCGTGACGAAGACCATGTCGGCCCCCTTGAGGACCTCCTCGATCTCCTCGCGGTGGTCCTCGGCCGCCTTGCGCCCCACGTCGGGGTTGGCGCCCGCGCCCAGTCCGCGCGTGAGCTCACGGCCCACGTCGAGTTTCACATCGGCGTCACTCATCAGCAGCGCCTGGGCGTCGGTGTTTATCGCGATGAACTCGACGCCCTTGAGTCCCTCCTCGATCATCCGGTTGACGGCGTTGACTCCGCCGCCGCCGATGCCGACGACCTTGATGACCGCGAGGTAGTTCTGCGGTGCTGCCACGACGAGGGGCCTTTCCGCTCGTTGACTTGCCATTTCGGTGCGGATTGTCTCCGCTTTTTGTCACTTCGGGTAACTCTCAACCTCAGGTTGAGATTTAGATTTATGTCAACCTGAGGATTGATACGGACAGTAGGAGTCCCCTACCTGGCGGGTCAACTAACCGCGCCGCAAGCACGTCCGGCGTGTCGCGGGCTGTCCGTTTCGCTCCGAAGTCGCGCCTGGTCGGGGGCTCCTGGCCCGACGTACGACTTAAGGCTCTCACGCCGCGACCCCCACCTCGCACAAGCTGGGCGATGCCGTTGCCGGGCACTTGCCCAGTCTTGATCACTTCAGCGTCACCACGTCCGGGGAACTGACGTCGTACACCGTGGCTTTTTCTCGTTTGAGCAGCGATGTA
Source organism: Nonomuraea sp. NPDC003201 (assembly GCF_053590415.1). Taxonomy (NCBI): domain Bacteria; kingdom Bacillati; phylum Actinomycetota; class Actinomycetes; order Streptosporangiales; family Streptosporangiaceae; genus Nonomuraea; species Nonomuraea sp. NPDC003201. Next base: position 12,213 of record NZ_JBSFTC010000122.1, on the reverse strand, counting down.
AGAATGCGCGCCTTCTCCTTGGGACGGTCGGCGCCGCCCCAGATGACGGTGCGCCCGTCGGACAGCAGCAGGGTCACGCCCTCGGCCGTGCCCGCGCGGACCTCCCGGACCTTGGGCGCCACCACGCCCGGGACCGCCTGGATGACCTGCAGCGCCGCCATCATGGCCGGGTCGCCGACGGCGGGGTTGTCGACCTTGAGCACCGGCAGCATGGGCGGCGCCGCGGACCTGACCTCGATCACCACGCCCTGCTTGTCGACGATCGCCACCTTGCCGCCCGCGGGGATCGCGGCGACGGGCTCGCGCTCAACCACTTCGATCTTGAGCGTGCCCGGCCAGATCCGGTCCACCTTCGCCTTGGCGAGCTGCCTGATGCCCAGCACGCGGGTCTCGACGTCGGCGAGGTTGACGGTCGCGAGGGGATGGAGGTCCGGCACGCCGGCCTGCTGTTTGATGCGCTCGCTCGGCACTGTGAGATTTCCCACGATCTCGATCGAGCGCACGCCCAGCACCGGTGAGAAGAACACCAGCCAGGCGGCCGTACCCACCACTCCCGCAGTCAGCAGCCCCAGGAACGCGGTCCTCGCCTTCATCGCCCTCCCCATGTCGGCCCCCGAGGTTTCCGGCCCCCGAGCGTCGGCACAGAACCTACGCCGACGCGCCGCACGGCATCGCGCGCCACGCCCAAACGCCCCCCAACGGGACGCACCGCGCTCCCGTCGGCGCTCGCGCGCCGTCAGCCCGCAGGGGGTGTCAGGAGAGGCGGGCCACGATCTGGGGGCCGAGCTCCGTGACGTCGCCCGCGCCCATGGTGAGCACGATGTCGCCGGGCCGCGCCCGCTCGGCCACCATCGCGGGCACCAGGGCCCGGTCGGGCGCGTACGCGACCCGCTCCGGAGGCAGCGGCACCTTCCCGGCCACCATCGCGCCCGAGACGCCCGGCTCCGGATCCTCGCGGGCCCCGTAGACGTCGAGCACGATGGCCTCGTCGGCCAGCGCGAGCGCCGCGCCGAACTCGTCGGCGAAGAACCGGGTGCGCGAGTAGAGGTGCGGCTGGAAGATCGCGATGACCCGGCCGTGGCCGGAGTAGGAGGCGACCACGTCGCGGGCGGCCTTCAGGTCGGCGGTGAGCTCGGTCGGGTGGTGCGCGTAGCTGTCGAAGACCGCGATGCCCCCGGCCTCGCCCTTGGCCTCGAAGCGCCGCTTGGCCCCCGTGAAGGCCCCCAGCCCCTCTCTGATCTCCTCGAAGGGCAGCCCCAGCTCGTCGGCCACGGCGATCACCGCGGTGGCGTTGAGCGCGTTGTGCGCCCCGGGGACGGCCAGCCGGACCTCGCCCCTGCCCTCGATGCCGAAGACCGTGCCGAACCCGTCGGGCCTGATCCCGCTCACGCGGTAGTCCTCGCCCTCGACCCCGTACGTCTTGACCCGCAGCCCCCGCTCGCGCGCCCGGTGCGCCAGCTCGGCGGCGCCCGGGTCGTCGGCGCACGCGATCAGCAGCGAGCCCACCCGCTCGGCGAAGCGGGCGAAGCTGGCGTGCACGGCCCCCGGGTCGCCGTAGTTGTCGAGGTGGTCGGCCTCGACGTTGGTCACCACGGCGATGTCGGGCGCGAGCATGAGGAAGGAGCCGTCGCTCTCGTCGGCCTCGGCCACGAACACCTGGCCCTGCCCCTCGTCGGCGCCGAGCCCGGTGGTGACGAGCTGCCCGCCCACGCAGTAGGACGGGTCGGCGCCGCACTTCTGCAGGGCCACGGTCAGCATCGAGCTGGTCGTGGTCTTGCCGTGGGTGCCCGCGATGGCCACGGCGGTGCGCCCGGCCATGACGGAGGCCAGCGCGGCGGCCCGCGGGATGATCCGCAGCCCCTGCTTGAGCGCCTCGCCCAGCTCGGGGTTGGAGTCGCGGATGGCGGTGGAGACGACCACGGTGTCGACGTCCTTGATGTGCGAGGCGGCGTGGCCGATGTGGACCGTGGCGCCCAGCTCGCGCAGCTCGGTGATCAGCTCGGAGCTGCGCGCGTCGCTGCCGGACACCCGCACGCCGCGCTTGAGGAGGATGCGGGCGATGCCCGACATGCCCGCGCCGCCGATGCCGATGAAGTGCACCCGCCCCAGATCCGCTACGGCAATGGGATCGACCAGCTTGACGAGACTCATCGGGCTATCTCCAACACTTTCCGGGCAAGCATGATATCGGCGTCCTTCCGGCCAAGTCTGGAGGCGGCCTCCGACATGGCCGCGACCCGCTCGGGGTCACGGAGGATGGGCAGCACGTTGTGGATGATCCATTCGGGTGTCAGTTGGGCGTCGTCGACCATCAGGCCGCCGCCGCCCCGGGCGATGCGCCCGGCGTTGATGGCCTGCTCGCCGTTGCCGTGCGGCAGCGGCACGTACGCGGCCGGCAGCCCCACCGCGGTCAGCTCCGCGCACGACAGCGCGCCGGCGCGGCACAGCGCGAAGTCCGCGGCCGCGTAGGCGACGTCCATGCGGTCGACGTAGGGCAGCAGCACGTACTGCGGGTCGCCCGGCGGCGGCTCGCGGTCGACGGTGTTGTTCGGGCCGAGCACGTGGAGCACCTGCACGCCCGCGCTGCGCAGCACGGGCGCGGCGGCGAGCGCGGCCTGGTTGAGCGACCTGGCGCCCTGCGAGCCGCCGAAGACCAGCAGCGTCGGCCGGTCGTTCTCCAGCCCGAACCAGGAGCGCGCCTTGTCGCCCGCCGACAGCCGGTCGAGCGTGACGATCTCGCGGCGCAGCGGGGTGCCGATGTACTCGGCCTTGGGCATCGCGGCCTCGGGGAAGCCGGAGAAGACGTGCTCGGTGAGCCGGGCGCCCAGCCGGTTGGCCAGGCCGGGGCGCGGATTGGCCTCGTGCACGACGATCGGCACGCCGCGCCGCTTGGCCGCCAGGTAGGCGGGGGTCGCGACGTAGCCGCCGAAGCCCACGAGGACGTCGGCCTGGACCCGGTCGAGTATGCCGGCCGCGGCGTTGATCGCCCCGGCCAGCCGGCCCGGCACGGTGAGCAGGCTCGGAGTGATCGCCCTGGGCAGCGGCACGGCCGGCACCAGCGCCAGCTCGTAGCCCCTGGCGGGCACCAGCCTCGTCTCCAAACCGCGCTCGGTGCCCATGCAGGTGATGCCGACGCTCCGGTCAAGATGGCGCAGCGCGTCCGCAAGGGCGAGCGCGGGCTCGATGTGCCCGGCCGTCCCACCACCGGCGAGGACCACCCTCATCTCGGTCACTCCCTAACGTGTCGCTCGGCCTTTGGTCGTACCCCCCAGGCCAAGCCAGCTTAGGGCCCGGGCGGCCGGTCCGGGGCCACGAGCCTTCAAGGCCTCCCTCGCGCCAGGCTCGCGTTTGGCGAACGACAGCAGCATGCCGAGCGCGGCGAGCGTGGGCAGCAACGAGGAGCCGCCGTACGAGACCAGCGGCAGGGGGATGCCGGTGATCGGCAGGACGCTGAGCACGGCGCCCATGTTGACGGTCGCCTGCCCGACGATCCAGGCCACCATGGCGGCGGCGGCGAGCCTGGTGAAGGGGTCGTTGACGCGGACGGCGACGCGCAGCCCGGCGTACCCGAGCAGCCCGAACAGCGCCACCACCATCAGCGTGCCCATCAGCCCGAGCTCCTCGCCGAGGATGGCGAAGATGAAGTCGCTCTCGCCGTGGGGCAGCCAGTTCCACTTCTGGCGGCTCGCGCCGAGTCCGAGCCCGAACCAGCTGCCCGAGCCCATCGCGATCTGGCCCTGCACGGCCTGGTATCCGGCGTTCTGCGCGTCGGCCCACGGGTTGAGGTAGGCCCCGATGCGCGCCATCCGGTACGGTTCCACCTTGATCATGATGACCGCGGCGAGCACCGCCAGCGACAGGATGCCGCCGAACAGCTTGATCGGCGCCCCCACCACCCACAGCAGCGCCAGGAAGATCATGAACAGCACCAGCGTGGTGCCCAGGTCGCGGCCGAGCATGACCATGACGGCCAGGATCGCGGTGCCGGGCATGAGCGGGATCAGCAGCTGCCGCCACTCGATGCGGCCCTGCCGCGCCCGCCTGGCCAGCAGGTCGGCCCCCCACAGCACGAGCCCGAGCTTGGCCGGCTCGGACGGCTGGAGGGTGAACGGGCCGATGTAGATCCACCGCTGCGCGCCCAGCTCGGACGAGCCGATGAACAGCACCATGACCAGCGCCAGGATCGACAGCGCCATCATGGGGTAGCCGGCCCAGCGGAAGAACTTGGCCGGCAGCCGCGAGCAGGCCCACATCACCGGCAGGCCCACCGCGGCCGACAGCGACTGCTTGAAGAACCACGAGAACGGGCTGCCGGTCTTCTGCAGCGCCTCGACGCTGGAGGCCGACAGCACCATCATCAGGCCGAGCGCGAGCAGCAGCGCGCTGCACATGATGATCAGGTAGTACGTCGTCAGCGGCTTGTCGAGCAGCTCCTTCAGCGACCCGAGCTGCTCCCGCGCCCAGCCGCCCGGCCCCTCGACGGCGCGCGGCTCCTCAGCGCTCGCGCTCACGTCGCAGCCTCAGCTCGCGTACGGCGCGCGCGAAGGCCTCCCCCCGCGCCGGGTAGTTGGCGAACATGTCGAGCGAGGCCCCCGCCGGGGAGAGCAGCACGGTGTCCCCGGGCGAGGCCAGCCGGGCGGCTTCGGTGACGACTCTTTCCATCGCACCAGTGTCCCGATCAGCGATGTCCACGACGGGGACATTCGGCGCGTGTCGCGCGATGGCTTCGGCGATCCTGTCCCGATCTGCCCCGAGCAGCACCGCTCCGCGCAGTCTGGGGGCCGCCTGGCGTACCAGGTCGTCGACGTCCGCGCCCTTGAGCTGCCCGCCCGCGACCCACACGATCGACGGGTACGAGGCCAGCGCCGCGGCGGCGGCGTGCGGGTTGGTCGCCTTGGAGTCGTCGATGTAGTCGACCTCGCCGACCCGGTCGACGTGGGCGAGGCGGTGGGGGTCGGGCACGAAGTCGCGCAGCCCCTGGCGCACCGCCTCCGACGGCACGCCGAGCGAGCGGGCCAGGGCGGCGGCGGCCAGCGCGTTGGCCACGTTGTGCGGCGCGAAGGGCCGTACGTCCTCCAGCGTCGCCAGCTCCTCGGCCGCCTCCACGGGATCGGCCACGAACGCCCGGTCGACCAGCAGGTCCTCCACGACGCCGATCTCGCCGCGCCTGGGCACCCGCAGCGTGAACCCGACCGCTCCCGGATAGGGCGCGGCCAGCCTCGTGGCCTCGGGATCGTCGGCGTTGTAGATCACGTGCCCGGCCCGCTCGAAGATGCGGCCCTTGGCGGCGGCGTACTCCTCCATGGAGCCGTGCCAGTCGAGGTGGTCGGGGGCCACGTTGAGGATGGCCGCGGCGTGCGGGGCCAGCGTGCTGGACCAGTGGAGCTGGAAGCTGGACAGCTCGACGGCCAGCGCGTCGTACGGCTCGGCGACGGCCCGCACCACGGGGACGCCCACGTTCCCGACGGCCAGGGCCTTGTGCCCGGCGGCCAGCAGGATGGAGGTCAGCATGCGTACGGCGGTGGTCTTGCCGTTGGTGCCGGTCAGCGCGAGCCACGGGGCCGCCTGCGCCGGCCGCAGCCGCCAGGCCAGCTCCACCTCCCCCACGACCTCGACGCCCGCCTCGAGCGCGGCGGCGATCAGCGGGTGGTGCGGCGCCCAGCCGGTGGTGACCAGGCGGGTCACGCCCTCCGGGATCTCCATCGCGCCGAAGCGGGTCTCCACTCCGGCCGCGGCCAGCTCGGCGGCGGCGGCGAGCTGGCGCTCGCCCTCCACCGCCTCCACGACCACGACGCGCTCGCCGCGCTCGGCCAGCGCCCGCGCCACGGCGGTGCCGGACACGCCGAGCCCGGCCACGCACGTGACACTCATGGCTTGGGCATCCACTCGACGTAGAACAGCCCGAGCCCGAGGGCCGAGCAGAGCATCGCGACCAGCCAGAACCTGACCACGATCGTGGTCTCGGCCCAGCCCTTCAGCTCGAAGTGGTGCTGCAACGGCGCCATCCTGAACACCCGTTTCCCGGTCATCTTGAAGAACCCGACCTGGATGATGACCGACAGGGTGATGATCACGCACAGGCCGGCCAGGATGATCAGCAGGAGCTGGGTGCGGGTGGCGATGGCCAGGCCGGCCAGCACACCGCCCAGAGCCAGCGAGCCGGTGTCGCCCATGAAGATGCGGGCGGGCGGGGCGTTCCACCACAGGAACCCGATCAGCGCCCCGAGCACGGCCGCGGCCACCACGGCCAGGTCGAGCGGGTCGCGCACCCAGTAGCAGTTGGGGCCGAGCTGGTCGATGCAGTTGTTGCGCAGCTGCCAGTTGCCGATCAGCACGTACGCGGCCAGCACGACGCCGGTCGCGCCGCTGGCCAGGCCGTCGAGACCGTCGGTGAGGTTCACCGCGTTGGAGAACCCGACGATCATGAAGAGCACCCAGATGGTGAACCCGACGATGCCGATCGACGGGCCGATGTCCCGCAGGAACGACACCCGGGTCTCGGCGGGGGTGATGCCGTAGATGTTCGGCTGACGAACCACCAGGAACGCGAAGACCGCGCCGACGACGAGCTGGCCGAGCGCCTTGGCGCCGCTGCGGAGGCCGAGGCTGCGCTGCTTGTAGATCTTGATGAAGTCGTCGAGGAACCCGACCGCGCCGAGCCCCGTCATCAGGAACAGCACCAGCATGCCCGACACGGTGGGCGCGGCGAAGGTGGCCAGGTGGGAGGCGCCGTAGGCGAGCAGCGAGGCCAGCACGAACACGATGCCGCCCATCGTGGGGGTGCCCCGCTTGCCGAGGTGGGCCTGCACGCCGTCCTCACGGATCTCCTGGCCGTAGCCGCGCCGCGACAACAGCCGGATCGCCAGCGGGGTGCCCAGCATCGAGAGGATCAGGCCCACCGCACCGGCGATGATGATTTCGGTCACTGAGCGGCACCTCCGAGCACGAGCTCGGCCGTCCGTTCCAGACCCATGGCTCTCGGTCCCTTCACCAGCACCGCGTCACCCGGCCGCAGCCATCCGGCCAGCTCGGCCGCGGCCGCCTCGGCATCGGGCACGTGCACAATTCGCATCGCCTGCGCAGGATACGCGGCCCCGCCACCGGGTGGCGCCCCGGCCACCGGCCCGCCCACGTGAGGCCCGGCGGGCACGCCGCCGAAGGGAGCCGCACCCATGGGAGGCCCGCCCACCGGCGGCTGTCCGGGCATGGGTCCACCCGCCGGAGGCGCCTGCCAGCCCTGCGGCGGCACGCCACCGGCGTCCGGCGCCTGCCAGCCAGGCTGCGGGGGCCCCTGCTCGGGGGACGGCCCGTGCCAGCCCTGGTCCTGAGCGGGTCCATGCCAGCCCTGGTCCTGGGCGGGCCCGTGCCAGCCCTGGTCGGGGGAAGGCCCGTGCCAGCCCTGAGGCGCGTCCTGGTGGGGGGCGGGCGCCTGCGGGGCTCCGGCCGCGGCCTGGGCCGCCGCCTGGGCGTCCAGGGCCGCCTGAGCGGCCGCCTGGGCCTCCGCCGCGGCGGCGGAGGCCCCTTCCAGCACCGGACCCGCGTCGGGGCCGGCCACGATGAGTCCGGCCAGGCCGGAGCCGCCGGCCAGCCGGCCCAGCTCCGCGTTGAGCACGGGGCCCTCCTCGCCCAGCTCGCGCAGCGCCGCGATGACGGCGAAGCGCCGCCGTCCCCGGCCCAGCACCTCGAACGCCGCGAACGCCGCCCGCATCGAGTCGGGATTGGCGTTGTACGCGTCGTTGACGACCGTCACCCCGTCGGCCCGGTCCGTGACCTCCATCCGCCACCGGCTGAGCGGCGTGGCCTGCGACAGCTCGGCGGCGATGGTCGCCACCGGCAGGCCCAGCTCGTAACCGGCCGCGGCGGCGGCCAGGGCGTTCTCGACGGCGTGCTCCCCGTACAGCTGGAGCGACACGGGCGCCGACCCCGAGGGAGTGCGCAGCGTGAAGGAGGCCCGCCCGCGGGCGTCGACCGTGACGCCCTCCGCGCGGATCGAGGCCGACTCGCCCCGGCCGAAGAACGTGACCCGCGCGTCCGTGCGCGAGGCCATGGCCCGCACCAGCGGGTCGTCGGCGTTCAGGACGGCCACGCCGGTGCGCGGCAGCGCCTCGACCAGCTCGCCCTTGGCCTTGGCGATGGCCTCCTTGCCGCCGAACACGCCGAGGTGCGCGGTGCCGACGTTGAGCACCACGCCGATCTCCGGCGGCGCGATGCGGGTCAGGTCCTTGATGTGGCCGATGTTGCGCGCGGCCAGCTCCAGCACCATGAAGCGGGTGTCGAGGTCGGCCCGCAGCACGGTCAGCGGGTGTCCGAGCTCGTTGTTGAAGCTGCCGACGGGGGCGATCGTGGGCCCGACGCGGGCGGTGAGCCGCGCCAGCAGGTCCTTGGTGCTGGTCTTGCCCGCCGAGCCCGTCACGCCGATCACGGTGACCTTGGGCAGCGCGGCCGCCTGGGCGGTGGCCAGCTCGGCCAGCGCGGCGGCGGTGTCGGGCACGATCACCGCGGGTCCCTCGACCGGCCTGGTGGCCAGCACGGCGACGGCTCCGGCCCTGATCGCCTGCGCGGCGTAGTCGTGGCCGTCGACGCGCGCGCCCTTGATGGCCACGAACAGCGATCCCGGTTCTACGGCCCGCGAGTCGATCACGACGGGCCCGCGGACGACCGCGCGGGGATCGGCCATGCCCGTCAGGGCGCCCGAGGTTATCTCGGCGATCCTGGCCAGAGGCAAGGGGATCATCAGTGCTTCCTGCTTTCCGTGCTTTCCTCGCGTGCGGCGATCGCCTCCGCGACCACCTCACGGTCGTCGAAGGGGATCACTTCGCCTGAAATGTACTGACCCTGCTCATGACCCTTGCCGGCCACGACGATCACGTCGCCTTGCCCGGCCCGGGCGATCGCCAGGCCGATGGCGGCCGCGCGGTCGGGCTCAATGATCACATGAGCGCGGTCGTGCTGCGGAACGCGGAGCGCTCCCTCCATCATCGTCACGAGAATGGCCAGCGGATCCTCCGAGCGCGGATTGTCGCTCGTGAAAATGGCCACATCCGCCAGCTGGGCGGCGAGCTCGCCCATGACGGGCCGTTTGCCCTTGTCGCGGTCGCCGCCGCAGCCGAGCACGATCGTCAGCGTGCCCGCCGTGACGGACCGCAGCGAGCGCAGCACCGACTCCACGGCGCCGGGCTTGTGAGAGTAGTCCACGACGGCCTGGAACTCGTCTCCCGCGGCCGTGATCCGCTGCATGCGCCCGGGAACCCCGGTGAGCGTGCCCACGCCGTGCACGGCGGTGTGCAGCGGCACCCCGGCCTCGACGAGGGTGACGATGGAGCCGAGCGCGTTGGCGACGTTGAACGGCCCCGGCAGCGCGATCTGCGCGTCCGCCTCGACCCCGCCGGGCCCCACGACCCTGAACGCGCTGCCGTCGGCGCCCAGCCGGGCGTCCAGCGCCCGCCACTCGGCCTCCGGGTCGCCCAGCGCCGAGTACGTGGTCATCGGCACCTTCGCCAGGTCGAGCAGCTCCCGCCCGTAGCGGTCGTCGATGTTGGTCACGCCGACCCGGCTCAGCTCCGGCTGGAACAGCCGCACCTTGGTCGCGAAGTAGTCCTCGAAGTCCTTGTGGAAGTCGAGGTGGTCCTGGGAGAGGTTGGTGAACAGGGCGACGTCGTAGAAGATCCCGTCGACCCTGCCGAGCGCCAGGGCGTGGCTGGAGACCTCCATGACGGCCGCGCTGACGCCTTCCTCGCGCATCAGGGCGAACAGGCCGTGCAGCTGCGGCGCCTCGGGCGTGGTGAGCGTGGGCAGGAAACGCGCCTCGCCGGCGCGGATCTCGACGCCGCCCACCAGGCCGGCCCGGTGCCCGGCCGCCCGCAGGCCGGCCTCGATCATGAACGTGGTGGTGGACTTGCCGCTGGTGCCGGTGACTCCGAGGATCTGGATGTCGTGGGCCGGCTGCCCGTACACCCAGGAGGAGATCTGCCCGAGCAGGGCGCGCGGGTCGGGCACGATCAGCACCGGCAGCCCGGTCGCGACGGCCTCGTCGCGGCCGGCGCGGTCGGTGAGCACCGCCACCGCTCCCTTCGCCATCGCCTCGGCGGCGAAGGCGGCTCCGTGGGCCTGTTTGCCGGGCAACGCCACGTAGAGATCTCCGCGACTGACGTCGCGGGAGTCGATGGTGACGCCGGTCAGGGCGGCATGAGGCGACCGCGACGTGCCTGAGTCGGCGTCGAGCATGGTCGCGAGCCCGGTCAGCGGGCGGGGCGGGCTGGTCGTAGGACGCATAGACGACGGGGGACGCACGGCGAGAGCGTACCTTCCCTGGTCACTGTCCCGCGCGCATCCGCACCGGCGGCGCGGCGGAGCCTGTGGGAGGAATCTTCTTGCTCTTGATGGCGAACGTCATCACATCCTTGAACACGGGGGCCGCCAACTGCCCGCCGAAGTGGCCGTTCTTCGGGTTCTGCAGCACCGACAGCACCACCAGCCGGGGCTTGTCGGCGGGCGCGAACCCGACGAACGAGGCCGTATAGCCCTCGTACCGGCCGAGCTTCGCATCGTAGCGGTTGGCCGTGCCCGTCTTGCCCGCCACCCGGTAGCCGGGGATGGCCGCAAGCTCTCCCGTACCCTCCGCGCTCACCGCGGTCTCCAGCATCGTCGTGATCTCCTTGGCCGTCGTCGCGCTCACCACCCTGGTCTGCTTACCTGCGGGAGCGGGAACGAACCTGCCGGACGTGTCCGTCGTGCCGGCCACGATCCGCGGCTCGATCTTGACGCCGCCGTTGGCGATGGTCTGGTAGACGCTGGCCATCTGCAGCGCGGTCACCGAAACGCCCTGCCCGTAGGCGACGGTGCAGCTCTGGCTGCCCGACCAGTTCTTGTAGTCGGGCAGCAGCCCGGCCTCCGCGCTCGGCACGCCGCCGCCCGGCCGCGTCCCGAACCCGAACGCCTTCAGCATCCGGAAGAGGCGCTCGCTGCCGACCTTGCGGGCGGCCATGATCGTGGCCACGTTGCTGGACTCGGCCACGGCCTGGCGGAACGTCATCGACTCGGCCTTGTGCGGGTGCGCGTCGCGCAGCACCTGGTCGGCACACTTGATCCGGTCGGGGACCTGGAACACCGTGTCGGGTGTCACCGCGCCGCCCTCGATCGCGGCGGCGGCGGTGATCACCTTGTTGGTGCTGCCGGGCTCGAACACGTCGGCGGCGGCCTTGTTGACGTACGCGGACGCGGGGGCCTTGCGCCAGTTGTTCAGGTCGAGCTCGGGGGCGTTGGCCATGGCGATGATCTGGGCGCTCTGCACGTCCATGACGATCACGGTGCCGCTGTCGGCGCCGGCCTTCTCGACCTGCTCGGCGATCGACTCCTGGGCGGCCCACTGGATGTCGCGGTCGATCGTCAGCCGCACGTCCTGGCCGTTGACGGGGGCGGTGTGCTGGCTGCTGGTCATCGGGATGCGCAGGCCGTCGCGGCCCGTCTCGACGCGCTGCTCGCCGTCCTGGCCGGCCAGCAGGGTGTTCCTGGCCTGCTCGATGCCGCCCAGCCCGGCGCCCTCGTCGCCGACGAACCCGATGAGGCTGCCCGCCAGGTCGCCCGCCGGGTAGAGCCTGCGGTAGGTCTTCTTCGCCGCCAGCGCGGGCACGCCGGCCTGCTGCAGGCGGGTGGCCACGACCGGGTCGACGTCCGTGGCCAGGCGCTGGTAGCGGGTGTCGGTCCTGGCCAGCTTGGCGGAGATCTCCTGCTCGCTCTTGCCGAGCTGCTGGGCCAGGAGGGCGGACCACTTGGCCCGGGTCTGGGGGGTGACCTTGGACGGGTCGATGGACAGCTCGCGCGCCTCGACGGTGATGGCCAGGCCGTGGCCGTTGACGTCGGTGATCGAGCCGCGCTCGGCGGGGATCTGCTCGATGTGCGTGCGCTGGCCCACCGCCGCGGCCTCGTACACCTTGGAGTCGAGGCCCTGCATCTGGATCAGCCGCCCGGCGAAGATCGACAGCACGAACGTCATGCCGATCAGGCCGATGTTGATGCGCCTGCGCGGATTGCCCAGCCGCAGCACCAGCGGCGGCCTGGGCGGGCGCGGCGGCGGACGGCGCGGCCCTCGGGGCGGGGGCACCTCCCCGCCGCGGCGCGCCGCCACCCGCTCACTGCCCCGTGCCGCCTCCGTCCCGGTAGTAGGCCGCCATCTGGGGGACGGCAGGGCGCTCGTGCGAGCCGAAGTACTGCTCG